>JBHPJW010000005.1:0-78088 GCA_042567505.1 Fibrobacterota bacterium | reverse complement strand
AGGGCAAGAATGATAGTTTTTTGCTCTGGTTATTGAAGTCAAAATACAGAAAACCCCGGGATTCATCTGAATAAAAAATGCTGGACCGCTGAAGGCCTTATAATTCCGCTTTCCAGAGACCGTGAAGGTTGCAGTATTCACGGGCAGTGACCTTATCGGCCTGCACGTTGAATTCGGCTTCGGGACTATCTCCTGGATTCAAAAACTGCACGTAGGATTTTCCGTCTGCCTGGAGTTCTATCCACTGTATATAATGTGAGTCTTCCATGGGATGGTCTACACTCCCTACCTTTACTTTATACCCGGCATCCGTCTTTTCAATAACGGGAACATGTTTTTCCTGGGCGGCGTCAGTGGTGTTTTCCTTTAGTACATTCATCGGTTTTCCGCAGCAGACCAGGTCCCCGCCCCCGACATGGAGAACGGTCACGATGTTGCCGCATTCTCCGCATTTATAAACCTGAAGTTTTTCCATTGATTATCTCCTTAATTTCATGAATGACGTTATGAATTGGTGATTAAGCGTAAGGATACATTTTTCTTTTGATATTATCCAACTGCTCAAGCATTTCTTCATGCTTGCGCTCATCCGCCATCAGATAATTGATGAAATACCTGTGGACAAAGTTTGCCGAAGTTTCTTTGGCCCGCTGCCCCAGTTTCACTGTGGCCCTTTCCATTTTGATATGTTCCTCAATACCGGACCAGATGGCGGCCAGTTCTTCAGGCGTGAGGGTGATGGCTTTCTTTTCCAGACTGTCGACGATGAACTGCTGGACCGCTTGATGCATCACGGAGTCTCTTTGTATTATCTTCAACACCTGTTTAACCAGGGGATTCTTCACTTTTTTAATCAATGAGCGCAAAGAGGCGATGGATTTCACTTCAATGTCCTGCCATTGTTCCATGATCGCTACCAGTTTCTTGTTGGATTCTTTTTGTGTCTCTTTTCTTCTGGCCATAGTTCCTCCTGGTTAAGCAATAAGTTTATAAAAAATGAATGGTTTTGAAAATCCCCCGGGTAATCTGAAGAACATCCTGTTCAGGGCAGCTTTTAAAATATACTTGTGTTGAGGATTTGGTTCAAAATAGTTGATGGAATAAGTATGCCGGTCAGATTGATGTTTCATTTAAAATCAAAGTATACCTTAAAACAAAGATGCCATAAAATCGTTTGTTTCTATGGTGTTAATAGAAAAAATCTATTGCCGGACCGGCAGATGAGGAAAATAAAGCTTAAACCCGGTTTCTCGGTTGAAAATTTCTTTTTCCAGAAAAGGCCCCGGTTTGAAATTCATGAATGCTGTCATTTGAAATTCTATTAAGGTACTAAAAGAGAGGACTTGTTCTCATGAATGTGAGGGAAGCATCAATAATAAAGAGGCCCGGACCCGGAGGAGGATTCTGAAGAAGGAAACTGCCCTAACCCAGCGGTCTCCAAAGAGACGTGAAGAGGTGTTTGAGGCAATATATAACATAGCAACCGGTATGGGGAAGTCGCAGAATTCTCTGGCAGATCAGATCGTCGTCAGTCTTGCCCGAATCCTCAAGGCCCCCTATGTGGTAATACGGCTCTTGACCGAAAACGGCCTTAAGTCCATCTCAAAAAACGTGAATGGAAATATTTCCCATGATGAAACGGTTTCCAGAGACTGCGGCCCCTGCGGGGCCACCTATCAAAGGCAGCAGCTAAATCAGCAAACCGGTGATTTAAGCGGGAAATTCCCCCTCAGCCCCTGTATCGCCCGGTATCATTTTAAATCATATCTGGGAGTTCCGTCCAGAGACAGCAAAGGTGAGATGGTGGGCATTATTTGCGTATTCGATTTTTCCGAAAGGACTTTTAACCGGGATGAAATCCATCTGGTGGAGATATTTTCCCACTATATCGGAAGCGAAATTGAGCGCCTCAAGCAGGAGGAACAGTTGCGGAAGGCCCAGCAGATGGAGGTCCTTGGACAGCTCGCTTCGGGTGTCGCCCATGAGGTCAGGAACCCCCTCAATGGCATCCTGGCCCTTAGCGAAGCCCTGTCACAGGATCTGGGCGGCAATCCCGAATACACGCAATATCTGGAACATATGCGAAACCAGGTGGAGAGGTTGTCGATATTAATGCGCGACCTGCTCGATTTGGGAAGGCCGGTTCAGAAGACTGATAAGCACAGAGTGCCCCTCACCTTAATCTGTGATTCCGCGCTGGACTTATGGAAGCAGCCCGGCTCAGGAAACGGGAACCATGTCCGGTTTCACGCCCCTCAGAAATCCGGTCCAATAGAGGTTGAGGCTGATATCTCCCGCATCCAGCAGGTCATCGTCAATGTACTGGACAATTCCCGGCAGCATAATCCCGGCAAAGGGGAAATCACTTTGCACATCTCCCCGATGGAAAAGCATTTCCACAGAATCAGTATTTCTGACCGGGGAAGCGGTATTCAAAAAGAGCATCTCAACCGGGTCTTTGAGCCTTTCTTCACCACCAGAAACAGAGGCACGGGACTGGGTTTGAACATTGCAAAAAACATTGTGGAGAATCATGGCGGATTTATGAGGATTTTTAACAATAATCCGGAGCCGGGGTGTACGGTGGAGATCGCTCTGCCCGCCTATTCACCTTCTCAGCCGTGAACAAGGATTAAAAGATGAGGGTCCGCATTCTCTTAGTTGACGATGACCAGGCCACCCTGTTCGGGTTTTCCAAATACCTGAGCAAGGCGGGATATGATGTTCAATGCGCTTCCAGCCTTTCCCAGGCCAGGGAGACAGTAACCTCCAGCCTGTTCGATACTGTCATCCGGGATCTGAACCTTCCGGATGGAAACGGCCTGGACTGGATCCCGGAACTCAGAAAGAACCAGCCTGATATCGCTCTTATCGTCATCACAGGCCGTGGAGACATTCCAAGCGCTGTGGAAGCCATGCGCCGTGGGGCTGATAATTACCTTACCAAGCCGGTTAATTTGGAGGAAGTAAATGTTTTCCTGCAAAAAAGTCTGGAACTGAAAAATCTGCGGCGTAAGGATTCTATTCAAAAACAACTCAACAAACCTGACGCTCCTTACTGGGGCCGAAGCCAGAAAATAAAAAGCGTAAAGGAACTCGCCTCACTGGCGGCGGATAACGAGACTTTTGTGATGTTGCAGGGGGAAACGGGCACAGGCAAGGGACTGCTGAGCAAATGGATTCATGAGCGCAGCTCCAGAAGAAATGGTCCGTTTGTGGAAATCAACTGTTCCGGTCTCAGAGGAGAGCTTTTAAACAGCGAATTATTCGGACATGTGCGAGGCGCCTTTACCTCCGCAGTGCAGGACAGAGAGGGATTGGTGGGACTGGCTCATGGGGGCACCCTGTTCCTGGATGAAATCGGGGACATGGAACTAAGTGTTCAGGCCCAGTTTTTAAAAACTATTGAAGAAAAATCTTACCGTCGACTGGGCGAGTCAAAAGTAAGGAACAGTGATTTCCGCCTGATATGCGCCACTAACCACGATTTGTCCCGGGCAGCCAAAGAAGGCGGCTTCCGGCAGGACCTCTACTTTCGCATTTGCGTGTTTCCCCTTTCCCTGCCTCCCCTCAGGGACTTGACGGAAGATCTGCAGGGATTGACCCAATACCTTCTCTCACGTTACGGACTTGGGGAGGAAAGGCTTTCCGATGAGGTAATGGAATTTCTCAAAGCTTACCACTGGCCAGGCAATATCCGGGAACTGAAGAATATACTGGAACGTGCCGCGTTACTCGCCAGGGGAGAGAATCTCCGGAAGGAACACTTCACGGGCCTGGAGCCGCCGGAACCACGACCTGAGAGCGCATCTTTTGCCGTGGGTCTTACTTAAATTGAATATACGCATATAAAAAAAACCGTGGACTACTTTAGTGGCGACACGTTAAAAGCCAGCCAGGCCCTTGGTATATCCCGGGCATCACTTTACCGTAAACTTGAAAAAATGCGCAAGCAAAAGTAACGGCCGGTTTTCTCAAAGCTGAAAATGCGCTTGTAAAAATGCGAATCCCGGCTTTTGGACGATCCCTTGTTATAAACTGATTTCTCCTGATTTAATCAAAAAATCATGAATGGCATATTTTTTGCGCTTACTCCTTTCCGGTAGTAACAAGCTGGAATGTTAATATGGAAGCGATAAGGGAAAATACTACTTTAGACAACCGGATGCTCATGGCCGATGACGAGGATGCCTTGACCTTTGCCTTCAGGAATCTCTTTAAAACCAGAAAAATGGCCATCGACACCTGTTCATCATTGGAAACAGCCAGAACCCTGATAGATCAGAACAATTATAAAATGGTGCTGACTGATTTAAGACTGGGAAATTCCCTCAATAGTGACGGATTCAAGCTGACCAGGTATGCCAAAGCGCGAAATCCCGAATCTATTGTCATACTCTGGACCGCACATGGCACTGGTGACACAAAAAAGAACTCCTTTGATGCCGGAGCTGATTTTTATTTTGAGAAACCTCTCTCTCCCGGACATATAAAAAATATTATCAAGAACCTTGCAACCACTTAATTTCAATACGAAAGGATGAAACTATTATGGCAAAATTTACTGGAAAGAAAGCCATTGAACAGGCAATTAAGACCGAGCGAAAAGGCGCGGATTTTTATGGAGCGCTTGCGGACCGCTTTGCAGATGACGAGGACCTGACGGAAATTTTCAGTCGACTGTCAAAAGACGAAACCGACCATGAGCAGCAATTCACCAGGATTCTGGACTCAATTCCGGAAGAATCACCTGAAGAGGACGATGAACAGTCCCTGGTCCTGCAGGCTACCGCCCCTTCTGCTTTTTTTACTCCTGACCTTATGAGGGTTGACACCACACTTGAAGCAAAGGACGCACTAGCGCGCGCGCTCAATTTTGAAAGGGCTTCGTTGCTCCACTACATGACACTGAATGAGACCCTGCAGAGCGAATGGCTCAAAGCCATTATTTACGCGGAAAGAAAACATGTGAAGGTTCTGATGACCGTCATGCTAAATGACGCGAAATTCAGGGGACTGGCTGATACCTGGTCCTGAACCGGAGAATCCCGTAATCCTTACCTGTGCGGAAATGCCGTAAGAAGAAACATGGTCATGAGACTAATAGGAAAAAGGATTGAGACGGAAAAGGATGATGGAAAGCATTGCCGAGACAAGCTGCGAGGCCTGCCGGGCGGGAGCTCCGCGGGTGACAGAGGAAGAGGAACTCTCGCTCCACTCCCAGGTACTTGATTGGGAGATTGTTGAGATTGGAGGAATAAAACGCCTGGTCCGTACCTTCAGATTCCCTGATTTCATCCAGTCTTTGACCTTTACGGGAAAGGTGGGAGTCATTGCTGAAGAGGAAGGACACCACCCGAGTATCGTGACGGAATATGGCAAAGTGGAGGTATCCTGGTGGTCGCATAAAATCAGAGGCCTGCACAGGAATGACTTCATCATGGCCGCCAAGACCGACAAGCTGTATGCCTAATCATTATGTATTTCAAGTGTTTATACCGTATTCAACAACAAAGAAACCATACGTTGATTACGTAACCGTCACCGATTATAAACCCGGGCATTATCACCGCCAGACGTTACCGTTCTTCGGCAACTTACTTGTTCTTATTATAAACAACTTCCCCCGGCGGAACAGACCTGGTAATCCAGGTGTTTCCTCCGATAATGGAGCCTTTTCCTATAACGGTTTCTCCTCCCAGAATAGTGGCGTTGGCATAAATAATGACGTCATCTTGAATATCCGGATGGCGCTTCTTTCCCTTGAGGGGCTTTCCGTCCTTGTCAAATGGGGACAGGGCCCCCAGGGTCACTCCCTGGTAAAGCTTGACGTTATTTCCAATAGTGCAGGTCTCTCCGATAACCACGCCGGTGCCATGGTCGATGAAAAAACGCTTTCCTATACGGGCGCCAGGATGAATGTCTATGCCGGTTTTTGAATGGGCCCTTTCAGCCATGATGCGGGGGATGATAGGGATCTCCATTTCATATAACACATGGGCGATGCGATAGGTGGCAATCGCTTCTATACATGGGTATCCCAGCAGGATTTCATCGGCGGAACCCGCCGCCGGATCTCCTTCATAAGCTGAAGATATGTCTTCCGTCAGCCTGACGCGGATTTCAGGCAGAGACTTCATAACGGCCCTTGTGGATTCTTCAGCAATGTTCTCGCAATCGCAGTCGTCACAGTCGTTCTTGGCGCAGTGGTATTCCAGCACTTCCCTGGTTACCTTGCTCAGTTTATAACAGACGTGTCTGAGAACGTCTCCCAGGAAAAAATTCAGGTCCTTGTTGGGCACTCTTTCAGCACTGAAAACACTGGGAAACAGAGCGGACAGCATGTCATCAAGGAGGTCATAAATCGCCTGCCGTCCGGAGATGTTCAATCCTCCTTCCGTTTCCACATGCACGCCGCTTTTTATGTTCTTTTCCAGTTGAGAAGTTATTTCCGGCAGCGCTTTGTTTATCCAGTCTTCCATTGTCACGATATCGCCTCCTCAGACAGAACTCATAAATGCAAATAATGTTCCACTTTAATGGTCCATAATATAAGTCAGTTTCTTGATAAATAACAAATTATTAACCAACCAGGAACACAAGTACCATGATGGAACGCTTAGGGGCCGTTGCTAATTCTCATTTTGGGACAGTGTCACAGGTCCGGACGCGTAAACCAGCATGAAAAACCATAAAATCAACAGCATACTCCTCCTATGCCTGTACAGGGTTCCTGATGTCCGCCTGGCATGATCTTTGATATGTATAATCAGAATAGAGGACCATCCAAAAACATCAGGTAAATAACAAACAATCTCATGGTGAAAGCAGACCTAAAACTCATGGACGCCTATTCGCAGGCTGTTATCAGCGCGTCCTCAAAAATAAGCCCGTCCGTGGTTAAAATCGATGTGCCCCCGGAAAACATGAAGAAAGGCCGCCACAAAGAAGGCGCCAGACCGGAAAGAGGGGGAAGCGGATCTGGTTTTATCATAGCTCCGGACGGTTATGTGATAACCAACAGTCATGTCATCGGAAAAGCAGACACCGCAAACGTTACCTTGCTCAATGGAAACCGGTTTCAGTCCCAACTGGTTGGCAATGATCCATTTACGGATATTGCCATTATCCGCATTGACGCTCCCGGCTTGACGGCCGCCCATTTCGGCGACTCAAAGCTGCTGCAGGTTGGGCAGATGGCCATTGCGGTGGGAAATCCCTTTGGATTTCAATGCTCCGTGACTACAGGAGTAATAAGCGCCTTGGGAAGGTCCCTGGAAACGCCATCCGGCAGGATTATTGAAAATGTTATTCAGACCGATGCAGCGCTCAATCCGGGGAATTCAGGGGGGCCCCTGGTGGATGCCGATGGCGACGTGATAGGATTGAACACGGCCATCATAAGGCCTGCTCAGGGCATCTGTTTTGCCATTGCCGTTAATACGGTCCGTTTTGTTACGGCAAAATTGATGAAAGAAGGACGGATTATCAGAAGTTATCTCGGACTGAGCGGGCAGAATGTCCCGCTCCCCCGTCAACTGGTAAGGCATCACCATCTGGTCCAGGAACAATGCGTCTTTGTAACCAGCGTGGGGCAGGGCAGTCCCGCGGAAAAAGCGGGCCTGCGGGATGGGGACTTTATTATCGGCTTTCATAATCTGCCTGTTAACAGCCTTGAGAGCCTGCAGGGATTACTGAAGGAAAAACTCATAAACAGAAAAACCACCATTTCCGTCATCCGGCACACCCAAAGAATGAAGCTGGCAATTGTACCGGAGGAAATGAAGACTGATTGACGGCGTTTTGGCTTCCATTGATACCGCCTATTAAGGACATCGAAACAAACAATTAGAATTAGTGTGTTTTCCGCTGTACATTAGAAGATGCAAGGATAAGGCTGAAACATTCACGTCCCAAGGTAATGTAATTCGCACTGAGAGAGGAAGGAAAGGGCATACATAAAATTCATGCAATTGGAAAAGGAACACAGGCAATCGCCCCGGTTGACAAAGAGGAGAATGTACCTCGAGAAGATGGAAACTATTCTCACCAGGGTGAAAAAAGTTATTTCCGGATAGCATGCACGTTAAAAACCGGGGCGTGTATTTTTATACTTACATAAAAAGAGGCGATTCTCTCTCCTCAATTCCGCCTCAGACTGTTTGGCTGGGGGGAAGCGGCTGGCCCCCCGGAGGGCAAACAACAGTAAAATATTTTTTTAAAAGCTACAATTTTCACATCAGCAGTAATCTATCTTTATGGCAGCAAGTGATTGGAAGAAAAACGCCCATAAACCTGTTTCCCTGTTGTTCGGGCAATGTGCGCGTTAACGGCCCTGACCCAATATGAAAGGATACATGAAAAAACAGGGTCTCTATGATCCCCGGTACGAACACGACAGCTGCGGCGTGGGATTTGTCGTCGACGTAAAGGGGGGCGTTTCACACCAAATTGTCTCTGACGGGCTGACCATCCTTATGAACCTCGCCCACCGGGGCGCTGTGGGAGGAGATGAAAAAACCGGCGATGGAGCTGGAATACTCACCCAGATTCCCGATGAATTCTTCCGGCTGGAATGCCGCAAACTCGGGTTCGAACTGCCCCAGCAGGGTGAATATGGCGTGGCCTCGCTGTTCCTCCCCCACCGGAGCGGATCCAGAGAGAAGGCTGTGTCTCTCATTGAAGAGGTCCTTTCCCTTGAACAGGGATCCGTGCTTGGCTGGAGAAAGGTTCCTGGGAATCCCGCCTGCCTCGGTGAACTTTCCCGTCAGACTCTTCCTGAAATTCATCAGTTGTTTGTCAGTTTTCCCTCGCAATCCCGGCAATCACTGGAGACCAAGCTCTTCCTGGTGAGGAAAAGCATGGAGCGGAGGGCCGCTCAGGAAGGTTATGGATTGCATGAATTTTATGTATGCTCTTTCTCTTCCAGGACAGTGGTTTACAAAGGCATGCTCCTGGCATACCAGTTACAGGAGTTTTATCCTGATCTCGCCCGCAGGGAATTCAAGAGCGCCCTTGCGCTGGTGCACCAGCGGTTCAGCACCAACACATTCCCTTCCTGGCACCTGGCCCAACCCTTCCGGCATGTGGCCCATAACGGGGAGATAAACACGCTGAGGGGGAATATCAATAAAATGAAAGCAAGGGAACAAACTTTAACCTCTGAAGTGTTCAAAGATGATATAAGGAAAATTCTCCCTGTCATTAATGAAACCATGAGTGATTCCGGGACTTTTGATAATGTGCTTGAGCTATTATACAGGAGCGGCCGATCCCTGGAACATTCCGTCATGATGATGATTCCGGAGGCTTTCGGCTCCAGATACCATATCAGCCAGGATAAACGGGCATTTTATGAATACCATGCCGCTGTCATGGAACCCTGGGACGGGCCCGCCGCTCTGGCGTTCACAGATGGGGTAAAAATTGGGGCAACGCTGGACAGGAACGGCCTGCGGCCCGCCAGGTACACGGTCACCAGAAAAGGACGGCTTATCATGGCCTCGGAAACCGGAGTCCTGGACATTGAGCCGGGAGAGGTTGTGCACAAAGGGCGGCTGGGGCCGGGAAAGATGATTCTGGTTGACACCCAAAAGGGAAGGATCATTTACGATAACGAGATCAAAGCATCTGTATCCAGAAAAAAACCCTACCGGAGATGGCTTGAAGGCAACCGCATTGAACTCAGGACGCTGGTTCAGGCCCCTGGCCGGGTAAAGAGAACGAGAAAAGAATTAAAGACCGGGCAGAACGCCTTTGGATATACGCTGGAAGACCTCAACCAGATCATCATGCCCATGGCGACCAATGCCCAGGAACCTGTCGGATCCATGGGTAATGACGCGGCTCTGGCAGTCCTGTCGGACCGTCCGCTTTTGCTGTATAATTATTTCAAACAGCAGTTTGCACAGGTCACAAATCCTCCCATAGATCCTTATCGTGAACACCTGGTAATGTCGCTTATGAGTTTTATCGGCCGGGAACGGAACCTGATGGAGGAAACATCCCTGCATTGCCGGCAGCTCAGGCTGCCTCATCCCATCCTCTCGAACGATGACATGGATAAAATCCGCGGCCTGGATGACAGCCTCCTGCGGCCGGCCGTGGTCCCCATTTTCTTCCGGACCGAAGATGGGCCTGACGGTATGGAAAAAGGACTCAATTCCATCTGCAGCGAAACGGAGAGGAGAGTTGATGAGGGCTATTCACTCATTGTCTTGAGTGACAGGGTCGCGGATGAAGACCGGGTACCCATACCGGCGGTGCTGGCGGTTTCCGCTGTCCATCATCACCTGGTGAAGGCGGGGAAAAGGCAGCTAAGCGGTCTCATCATCGAGACGGGTGAGGCCAGGGAGGTAATGCATTTTGCCATGCTGATCGGTTTTGGCGCCAGCGCCATCAATCCCTATCTGGCCTTTGAAACTATCGCTGATCTGTTGAGCCACGGAGATGTCTCCGATGAATTTTCCATTGAAACAGGAATTAATAATTATATCACTGCCATAAAAAAAGGCATCCTTAAAATCATGTCTAAAATGGGAATTTCCACCATCAGGAGCTACCGGGGCGCGCAGATATTCGAAGCTGTGGGTTTAGACTCCGGATTGATAAATGCTTACTTCCCGGGGACGCCCTCCAGAATCGAGGGAATATCGCTTGAGACCGTCGCCGAAGAATCATTAGCCCGGCACCGTCAGGCGTTTTCCAAAATACGCGAGCAGAGATATTCTCTGGATTCCGGCGGAAACATCCATTTCCGAAGCCACTCGGAAAAGCATCTGCTGAATCCGGAAGCCATTGCGCTGATCCAGAAAGCCACCAGGATGAATGATTATTCATTATACCGGGAGTTCTCAGCAAAAGTCAACGATGCCTCGGGAAATTTATGCACCCTGCGCGGTCTTTTCAGGTTTAAAACCGTCAGGCCTGTTCCGCTCGACGAAGTTGAAGGGGAAGACGTCATCATGAAGCGCTTTGTCACCCCCGCCATGTCCCTGGGTTCCATCAGCGAAGAAACCCATAGGACCATGGCCATTGCCATGAACCGTTTGGGATTGTCGAGTAATTCCGGGGAGGGAGGAGAAGATGAAAACCGCAATCATCCCCTTCCCGACGGGGAAACCGCCAAAAGCATGACAAGGCAGGTCGCTTCCGCCAGATTTGGTGTCAGCAGTAATTACCTGGTGCATGCCAGTGAGCTTCAAATTAAAATATCCCAGGGCGCCAAACCCGGGGAAGGGGGACAGCTCCCCGGATACAAAGTCGATGAGATAATAGCCAAAGTGCGAAACGCCACGCCGGGAGTTATGCTCATCTCTCCCCCGCCCCATCATGATATCTATTCCATAGAGGATCTGGCCCAGCTTATTTTCGATTTAAGAAATGCCAGTCCCAGCGCCAGGATCTCGGTAAAACTGGTGGCGGAAACGGGAGTAGGCACCGTGGCGGCCGGGGTGGCAAAGGCCAGGGCAGACATGGTGTTAATCAGCGGGCACGATGGCGGGACTGGCGCATCACCGGTATCTTCCATTAAACATGCCGGAATACCCTGGGAAATAGGCCTGGCCGAGACCCAGCAGACACTCATCCTGAATGGACTGAGAGACCGAATCCGCATCCAGGTCGATGGAAAACTGATGACCGGGCGCGACGTGGTCATAGGCGCCCTCCTCGGGGCTGAGGAATTCGGATTCGGAACCATTTCCGTTGTTACCCTGGGATGTATCATGATGCGCAAGTGCCACCTGAACACCTGCCCGGTTGGTGTGGCGACCCAGGATCCCGGATTGAGGAAAAAATTTGCAGGTAAGCCCGAATACCTTATAAACTTTTTGAAGTTCGTTGCCAGGGACGTGCGGGAAATTATGGCGCAGCTCGGAGCCAGGACCCTGGATGAACTGACAGGCAGGACCGATTTGCTGGAAACTACACATGCCCTCCAGCATTGGAAAAGCCGGGGGCTGGATCTTTCCAGAATAGTAAGGCCTCCCGAAGAATTGACCCGGGGACCGCTCAGCTGTACAACATCCCGTGGATTCGATCTATCCAGTGTCCTTGATCTAGACCTGATAGAGATGTCCGGCGATGCCCTGAAAGATAAAAAACATATACATCACTATCTGCCTATACACAATTATGATCGAACAGTGGGAGCCATGCTGAGCGCTGAGGTGTCTAAACGTTATGGTTCCAGGGGCCTGCCTGTGGAAACCATACATTTTTCCTTTAAGGGATCAGCCGGGCAGAGTTTCGGGGCATTCCTGGCGCCGGGCATCATGCTCGAACTGGAAGGAGACGCCAATGATTATGTGGGCAAAGGCCTATCCGGTGGATGCCTGGTGGTTTATCCCCCCCGGCTGGCGCGTTTCAGGCCCCAGAATAACATTATTACCGGCAATGTAAACCTGTATGGGGCCATATCCGGAGAAGCCTATATCAATGGCGTGGCCGGGGAGCGCTTTGCCGTGCGGAACAGCGGGGCGACGGCTGTGGTGGAAGGGGTAGGCGATCACGGATGTGAATACATGACCGGCGGTATTGTGGCGGTTCTGGGCAAAACAGGCCTCAACTTTGCGGCGGGAATGAGCGGCGGCATAGCCTACGTGCTGGATGAGGACCAACTGTTTGACACCAAGTGCAATCTAGAAATGGTGGACATTGAACCGATTACTGAGAAAGAAGACTTTGACACGCTTTTTTCCCTCATACACAGGCATGTGTACTATACCAAAAGCGAATACGCGGGAAGCATTTTACGGGATTGGACTGAAATGAGCATGCGGTTCGTAAAAGTAATTCCCGTTGAATACCGCAACGCCCTGGAGCGAATGAAGCAAGGGGAATGTAAAGAAACCGAAACACTTCCAATCACCGAAGAGGTTTTTAGATAATGGGCAAAATAACCGGTTTCCTGGAACATGCCCGGGAAAATTTCCATTACCGGCCCGTGGAAGAGAGAATCAGGGATTACCGGGAGTTTACCAGAACACGATCATGGGAAAAGATGCGGGAACAGGCCGGAAGATGCATGGATTGCGGAGTACCATTTTGTCATTCCTCCTATGGATGTCCAGTCTATAATCTTATCCCTGAATGGAATGATTTCGTATACCACAAGCGATGGTTTGGCGCCTATAAGCGCCTGGAAAAAACCAATAATTTTCCTGAGATAACCGGAAGGTTATGTCCGGCGCCCTGTGAATCAGCCTGCACGCTTTCCATTAATTCCAGCCCGGTCACCATAAAACAACTTGAACTGGCCATCATAGAACATGCCTTTTCAAAGGGCTGGGTTAAGCCCAGGCCTCCCGCCTTTGAAACCGGAAAAAACGTGGCGATCATCGGTTCGGGGCCTTGTGGACTGGCCGCGGCCCAACAGTTGAGGAGAGCCGGCCACCAGGTGACCGTTATGGAAAAGGCCCGTGAGATTGGCGGCTTGCTTAGATATGGCATACCTGATTTTAAGCTGGAAAAACACATCCTGGACAGGAGACTGGCTCAGCTGATAGCCGAGGGAATTAGGTTTGAAACAAACACGGTATTGGATAAAGATTATCCCTTGAGCAGCCTTACAAGGGAATTCAACGCCGTGCTTCTCACCATGGGAGCGGGGCGGGCCAGGGAATTGGAGGTCCCGGGAAGAGATTTGGATGGTATACATCTCGCTATGGACTATCTTACTCTTTCGAACCAATATGTTTCCGGCAGCCTTGAACGAGGTGAAATCATTTCCGCAAAAGGCAAAAACGTGCTTGTTCTCGGCGGAGGAGATACCGGGTCGGACTGTGTGGGTACGGCAATTCGCCAGGGAGCGAAAAAAGTGTATCAATTCGAAATCATGCCCAAGCCAAGAGAATGGAACCAGGACTGGAACCCGGAATGGCCGGACTGGCCGTCTGTCCTGCGCGCTTCGTCATCTCACCAGGAAGGGTGTGAGAGACGCTGGAGCGTGCTAACCAAAGAATTCTCCGGTGAAAACGGTAAATTGCGAAAAGGTGAGTTCATTGAGGTTGACTGGCTAAAAGATCCTGCTGCGGAAAATTACATCATGAAGGAAAAACCGGAAACTCACTTTTCTTTGGAAATCGACCTGGTTCTGCTTGCCCTGGGGTTTGTACATGTGGAGCGCCACCCACTGCTCGAGGGGTTCGGAATCACCTATGACGAACACGGGAACATTTCCACGGATGACCATTACGCTACTGCCGTTCCTGGTGTGTTCGCAGCAGGGGATGCCGCCACAGGCGCATCACTGGTAGTGAGGGCAATCTGGCACGGCCGGGAAGCCGCTAAAAGCATTAACCAGTATTTACAGCGCGGCTAGCCTTCAAGGTCTAGTCTTTCAAATCAAGCGGTCCTTGGGAAAATCATTTATTGCCCTTGACATATCCCACCATCCTACCGCAGCTGTGCATACCATGGCCATGACCCTTATGGTATGGATTTTGAAGTTCATCGTGTTCTTGCAGCCAATAGGAGCCTTTGCGGATTTCGCCTACTGGGCAGTGAAAGATTATCGGGTTGAATGGTCCGATATCTTTCTTCTCCTTCATGATGTCTATCAACATGAGACTGATGTTGTTATACTCTTTCCTGAACCTTCTTAGCTTTTTAGCCCCGGCCATTTTCTTCAAACTCTTTGCCATTTTCTTCCTGGAAACGCCGTGGAGCTCCTGATCTGACAGGGACGATAGATACTTTGCCATTGCCCTTGAGACCGCTCTTGCCTGCACCATGTTCTCTTCAAAGAGGAACCCATGAGTTTTCAGGTAGAGCCACTAAAGGGAATCGAAGGATGTTTCCGGAACTATTCGGGCGATTGCTTTGGCCGAATCAACAGCGGCAGAGGCTCCTTCTGCCCTTGTCGGATTATCCGGCAAGGTTTCCCGGCTTCCATGGGCAGCAGTCAGGGCCAGGTTCAGTAACATCAATAAAGCCAAAGATGTAGTTTTTACCATTCTTTCATACTCCGTTTACATCCATAATAACAAAATTCTAGGATTCTCGTGCAGACATCGGGGATTTGTTTCTTTTCACTACCGAGTAATCATTTACTTTGAATAATTTCCACTGCGTTTTCTCTAAAATATATCAAACATTATCATATCATCCTCTACTCCCAGGCCGTGGAGCATAGTAATAACTGCGTCAACCATAATGATCTGGTTGTTAGCAGTCACGGTAGAGCATGATGAGGAAACAAATCTAAACATACATTGATAATGTGCCGCGTGGCGTTATTGCACATCCAATTCCGCCAGTAAATATTGTTGTGTGACCATATCGGCAAATGTATATAAAGATGTTTTCCGGTGTATGGAATCTAAACTTCCCCGGAACTATTCCAGGGTACCACGTAGTCATTTTCCGTCAATTGGTAAGCTCTTTCAACGGAGGACGCAATAAATCCCGGTCCCACAGACAGATCAGGATATGTCTCCCGGAAAGCTCTTAGCCCCCTGGCATCATGTTTAGTCGGATGGGAACTGGATTTTACCTCAACTGGATAAAACACGCCATCGTAATTAAGCAGCAAATCAACTTCGGCTCCGGCATGTGTATGCCAATGATACATGGCTGGGGCGGGTGAAAGAAGGCGGCATTGTTTTGTTTCACAACTGGTTTTACCTTGAAACAACTATACTTAAATGCATAATTTCAAGGTAATCTTATACTTTTAATCCGGTTTCTTCCAATTACCGTATTCATTGCTACCATTTATATCTAGCCAAATGTGCCGATTACTTCGTTGTTTTGGCTACTTGCCTTGCACCGCTTTTCAGGGATGAATTAGCTTTGTTCATCCATGGAATCAGTGACCCTTCGATCCCGTTTTGCGGGATTATGAACCGTCTCCATATGGTGAATATGTTGAATTTTAAGACAAATTACGCGGTTTGTTACGCCATAGTGGCAATATTCACTGGAAATTAATTTCAGAATTATTTTTCGGCTTCTAATTAAATTGTATAATTAAAGGGGTAAAATGCACAATCATCTTGTATTTTTAAGGGGGTAATATTATAGTAAAAATATAAACCTAAAGGGTATAATATGATTAAACGGACAGTGGATACTTTCCTGGAGCAATGGATTTCAAAGGAAATAAGAAAGCCCTTGATAATTCGCGGTGCAAGGCAGGTAGGAAAAACCTTTTCGGTGGACCAGTTTGGAAAGTCTTTTAAAAACTATATCAAAGTTGATTTCGAAGAATCACCTTCATATAAAAAACTGTTTGAAAAGGATCTGGATGTAAAAAAAATTACCGCCCAGATTTGCGCGCTGCGGGGTGTTCCTCTCAGCCCGGAAACGACCCTGCTTTTTTTTGATGAGATTCAGGAATGCCCGGAAGCAATCAAGGCGCTCCGTTATTATTATGAGAAATTCCCGGAAATATGCGTAATAGCGGCCGGCTCACTGCTGGAATTCAACTTCTCAAATTTTTCATTTCCGGTAGGAAGAGTTGATTTCTACTGGATGTATCCAATTACGTTCATGGAGTTTTTACATGCGAAAAAGACAGGCCCTTTGACACCGTCTATCCCTGACCTGGATTCAACAGAACCAGTCCCGGACCTTATTCATGAAAAACTGCTGGATAGTCTCAAAGAGTATTACATCATCGGCGGCATGCCGGAAGCAGTCCAGACATATATAGACGATCCTTCATTCACAAGGGTCGCGGAAATACATCGCTCAATCATATTCTCATACATTGAGGATATTGCAAAGCATTACCCCCGAACTGATAAGGAGCTAATTTCCCAGGTTTTTTTTAATTGTGCCAGGAATGTGGGCAGACAGACAAAGTATGCAAGGTTGGTAAAGGGAGAGCGCAGTGAAAGGGTAAAAGCTGTTGTTGAAAAATTTTATAAAATTCTGCTGGTACATCCGGTATACGCCTCCAATGGCGAGCATCCATTCAAGGTATCGTCCAACCGAAAACTTCTCAAACTCGCCTTCCTGGATATAGGACTCATGCAGACTGCATGCGGTGTAAGCTTTGAGGAATCCATACTAGAAGCGGATTTGATGGCTACATTTGAGGGGGCTCTGGCGGAACAGTTTGTAGGCCAGGAGTTAATTGCAGGATATACATCGACCCCGCCGGAATTATATTACTGGACCAGGCGGGAACAAGGCGGGGAAGCGGAAATCGATTTCCTTATTGAGCGCAACCCGGTTGTTCCGATTGAAGTAAAAAGCGATAAGGCGGGTAGACTTCGCAGCATGCACCAGGCTCTGATACAGTTCAAGGATTCGCCCTTTGGAGTTGTCCTTTCAACCCGGAATATAGAACTGCTCAAGGAACAAAGACTGAAATTTCTGCCCTTGTACAGCAGGTTGTGGTGAAAGCTATGAGAGCCTCCTTTACTTTTGTAGAGCTGAAAAATGGCCTTAGTAACATAACAGGTTTTTTATCCTATGAATTGTTTTTCCCCATTAAAATAAAGTATTCGGCAGACTTGGTAGTTCCGAATAAAATAATTCGGAACTATTAGGAACTGTTTGCCGAAATCTGATGTAAATAGGCAATTTTTAAAGTTTTTTATACAACTCCTCTGAAATTTTATAAAAAAAAAGCTGCGGCGACGACATGTACGTGCTCTCTGGTTCTTCTGGTGCCATCAGGTGGTACGAAAACCACTCCGAGAACCGGTAGGTATATGAGACGTCAGTCTGGCAAGCACCTTCGTTTAAGTTCGGATGGTATTAAAACATATCAAACATTATCATATCATCCTCAACTCCCAGGCCGTGAAGCATATTGATAATGGCGTCCACCATCATGGGCGGGCCACATACGTAATATTCCAGTTCCTCGGGTTCGGGATGGTCCTTAAGGTACTCGTCGTACAGCACCTGGTGGATGAATCCCACCGGCCCGGACCACTTATCTTCAGGCAGGGGATCTGACAAGGCCACGGTATACCTGAAGTTTTCAAAATCTTTGTCCAGCCCGAAAAAGTCCTCCTGGTAGAAGTTCTCCTTCTCCGACCTGGCGCCGTACCAGAAACTCACTTTTCTTTTTGTCCTTTTGGTTTTAAACAGGTCAAAAAGGTGGGAGCGCATGGGGGCCATACCAGCCCCGCCCCCGATGTATACCATCTCCCGGTCCGTGTCCCTGGCCAGGAAATCACCGTAGGGGCCGGAGATCACCGCTTTATCTCCGGGCTTCAGCTTGAACACATAAGACGAGGCAATGCCGGGAAGGAAGTCTTCCTGGATGGGCGGTGTGGCGATGCGCACGTTAAGCATGATGATGCTTCCCTCGGCCGGATGGTTGGCCATTGAATAGGCTCTGAATATCGGTTCATGATTTTCGGCCTTTAATTCCCAAAGATTGAGTTTGTCCCAGTCGGAACGGTATTTATCCTCAATGTCAAAATCCCTGAAGTTCAGGCTGTATTCGGGAATATCTATCTGGATGTAACTGCCCGCCCGAAAATCAAGTTGCTGTCCAGGATCGAGATCAAGCACCAGTTCCTTGATAAAGGTCGCAACGTTTGCATTGGACCTTACTGTGCAGTTGTATTTCCGGATGTTGAAAACGCTTTCCGGGACCTGGATTTTCAGGTCGTCCCTCACCTTCACCTGGCAGGCCAGGCGCCAGCCCTCCCGGGCGTCCTTATGGCTGATAATACCCTTCTCGGTGTCTAATATGCCCTGGTTGTTTTCGGTCACCTGGCAGCGGCACAATGAGCATATGCCGTTGCCGCCGCAGGCCGCGGGAAGCAGCACCTTCTGGTCGGTGAGGGAACTGAGCAGGGTGCCCCCGGCAGGCACCTGGAACGGATGGTCCTCATCATTGTTCACCACAATCTTACAGGCCTCCTGCTTGACCAATTTTTTTTCAGCCATGCTGAGGAAAAACACCAGCAGCAGGATGTTGCCGGTGAACACGCTGACGCTTATGACGATAAACCCGATTTCCATGCTACCTCACAAACTGATCCCCGCAAAACACATGAATCCCATGGCCATTAAACCCGTTATAATAAAAGTAATGCCCAGGCCGCGCAGTCCTTCCGGCACGTTGGAATAAACCATTTTCTGCCGGATGGCAGCCAATCCCATAATAGCCAGGGCCCAGCCTATGCCGGACCCCAGCGAGAAGGCCACTGACTCGGGCAGGCTATAGTCCCGTTTAACCATGAACAGGGACACTCCCAGGATGGAACAGTTGACCGCTATCAGGGGCAGGTATATTCCCAACGCGTTATATAGTGGCTGGCTGAATTTGTCCAGGATCATTTCAACTAACTGGACAAAGGCCGCAATCACGGCTATGAAGGTGATAAACTGGAGGAAGGAGAGATCAATGTCCCCCTTGCCGGCCCAGGCCAGGGCGCCGTCGGCCAGGAAGAAACGGTTGATGAGCCAGTTGATGGGGGCCGTGCAGGCCAGCACAAAGATGACGGCCATGCCCAGTCCCGTGGCAGTCTTCACCCTCTTGGATACCGCCAGGAAGGAGCACATTCCCAGGAAGAGCGAAAGCAGGATGTTCTCCACAAATATCGACTTGACGGCAATGCTAAGGTAGTGTTCCACCGCTTACTCCTTTTCCACCAATTTGCCGGAAATGCTGCGCTGCAGCCAGATGAAAAGCCCTATCAGAAAAAACGCCGCGGGAGAAAGCACCATCATAATATTGTCCTCATACCCCAGATTATAGAGAAATTGGGGTACCACTTTATATCCGAACAGGGTCCCCTTGCCCAGCACCTCCCGGAAGATTGCCACGCCTATCAGTATGGCGCCGTAACCCAGGCCGTTTCCCACCCCGTCCAGCACCGCCCTCCAGGGATTGTTTCCCATGGCAAATGACTCGGCGCGCCCCATCACTATGCAGTTGGTTATGATCAGTCCCACGAACACGCTCAGGATCTTGCTCTGTTCATACATATAGGCCTTGAGGAACTGGTCGATGAGGATCACCAGGGTGGCGATAATGGAAAGCTCCACAATGATGCGGATCCTGTTGGGTATGTAGTTCCTCAGTATGGATACGGACAGGTTGGAAAATACTATCACCAGGGTCAGGGCGATTGACATGACCAGGGCCGGTTTCACCAGGGTGGTGACCGCCAGCGCGGAACAGATCCCCAGCACCTGCACGGTGATTGGGTTGTTTTCCCACAGCGGACCGGTGACCAGTTTTCTTTCGCTTTTAGTAAACATTAAAATCGAATCCTGATTCGTTTCTTATAGTTTCCTTTTTTTCTCGCGCAGAGAACGCAGAGATCGCAGAGAATGTTTTTTTTATCCAATTATTGGGAAAAATACTTATAAGAAAGAAATCATTTAAAGATGATTTTTTAATTCCTTGTATTGTCATGCCAAACATTTTAAATCAATAATTTCTCTGCGTTCTCTGCGCGATATTCTTCTCTGACCGGTCTGCGGCCGCTGCGCGTTTTTTTTCACCTATCTTTCCACAGTCTCTTCAAATACTGTTCATAGTCTTTAAGTCCAGCCAGCAGGAGATCATTAACTCCCCGCACCGTCATGCTGGCGCCCGAGATGCCGTCCACCAGGTTGTCCAGGTCCTGCCCCGCGTATTCCCCGGCCTTGCCCCTGACCGCGGTAATGGAAACCAACTCACCAGCCTTGTTAAGAATGTCCTTGCCCACAAAATTGCCGGTAAACCAGTCCTCTTCAATTTCAGCGCCCAGGCCCGGGGTTTCCTTGTGCTCATAAAAGGTTAAGCCCTTAACCGTTCGTCCGTCGCTTTCCAGGGCTAGGTAGCCCTGCAGCAGCGACCACAGGCCCATGCCCTCGATGGGAATGGCAATGGAGTTATTGTCACTGCGGACATAGTACGGTAAATAACCGCCTTCCCTTTTTTCGCCCCTCAGATCAATCGCAACCTCATTGCCCATGGCATCCATGGCTTTCTCCATAATCCTTTGTGAAAAGATTTTCTCTATTTCATAAGCGGGAAGCTGTCCGGACTTTTGATCATACAATCCCAGGGCCTTGAGAATATTGGTCTTTCTGTCTATGGATACATTAAATTCCTGCAGGGGCTTCAGGGAACTGGCAGCCACGGCCAGCAAAACACTGCACACTATGCAGACCGCCGCGGCGAACAGGAAGGTATATCTATCGCTTCGCACGTCTGAGCCTTTTTTTAACATTTTCCTGAACCACGTAATAATCTATTAACGGTGAGAAGATGTTCATGAACAGGATGGCCAGCATTACGCCTTCGGGATAGGCGGGATTCAGGGCCCGGATAGTTATGGCCAGGCAGCCCGTTAAAAAACCATATATATACTTGCCGGTTTCCGTGGAGGCCGCTGTGACCGGGTCGGTGGCCATGTATACCAGCCCGAAGGCAAAGCCCCCCATGCTGAGATGGTAATAAAAGGGAAGCGCCATGAGCGCCGATGATTCCGGCCCCGCCGCCATATTCAGAAGCAAAGCTGTCAATGTCCCTCCGGCCAGCATGGAGGCCATTATCTTCCAGGAAGCCACGCCCGTTGCCAGCAGTATTCCCGTCCCTATCAGGCAGGCCAGCACCGAAGTCTCCCCTACCGAACCCGGGACCAGTCCCAGGAAGAGCGCTTTTAAGGTGATGCCCGCATCGCTCAACAATTGCACTGCCCCCTCCCCCGCTGTCCCGCCAAAGGCCACTCCCAGCGGTGAGGCGCCTGAGAACCCGTCCACCAGCGTTTCTTTGGCGCTATTGACCGCCACCCATACATTGTCTCCGGACATCCTGGCCGGGTAGGCGAAAAAGATGAAGGCCCGGGCAGTCAGGGCCGGGTTCAGGATGTTCATGCCCGTGCCGCCGAACACTTCCTTGCCTATCACCACCCCGAAACTGATGCCCACCGCCACCTGCCAGAGTGGGATGGTGGGAGGCAGGGTGAGCGGAAACAGCAGGCCGGTGACAAAGAATCCCTCGGTAATTTCATGTTTCCTCACCAGGGCAAAAAGGAGCTCCCACAAACCGCCCACCACATAAGATACCAGCAGGATGGGAACAAAAAGCTTTGCCCCTTCAACCATGCACTGGATAAATGCGGCCTCCTGGCCCAAGGCCGAAAACCTCTGATAGCCTGCGTTATAGATACCCATAAATATACACGGGGCCAGTGCAGCCACCACCAGCACCATCATCCGCTTCAGGCTGGCAAAGTCACGCACATGCGGGCCCTGGCCGGTCCTGGTGTCCGGCGTGCGGACAAAGGTGTCCTGCGCCTCAATAAGGGGATGAAGCCTGTGCAGCGGTCCTCCTGGTTTAGACTTCTCCTCCAGAGCATCCAGAAGTTTTTTGATCTTCATATAAGCGCTATCCCTCTTTTTCCATGAGTTCAAGGCCTTCCCGTATGATAGTATCAACTTCCAGCTTGGACACACAAGCATAAGTACAAAGGGAAAAGTCCTCGGGCGCGCATTCCAGTATGCCGAGTTCCTCCATGGCCTCAACGTCCTGAGCCAGGCAGGCCTTCACCAGGAACTCCGTATATACATCCAGGGCCACCAGAGAATCATAGACATGAGTAGCCACCAGAGGCCGGGCCTCCCCGTTTATCCTGGTGTCCATGGTATTTTTTTTAAAGGGAGTAATGGCTGAGAAAAACATTCTTGAAAAGCTTGGTTTGTCCAATCCCGGTTTCAGCCATCCAGCCGTCTCCTTGCCCCGTCCCTCGGGTATGAGGGTGACGGTGGAGTTATAAAAACCCAGGTAACTACCGGCCGGGACCTGCCTGCCGGTTAATACTCCCCCGTTAATAAACCTCACCTCGCCCTTCTCAACCTGGTCATTTACAATAGATTTGAGATCCGCCCCCATGCGGGTTTTAACGTATCGGGGATTCAGCGCTGAAGAACCGGACAATGCCACCACGCGCTCAACAGGTATTTTTCCTCTCAACAGAAAACCGCCAATCAGGGCCAGGTGCTCAGCGGATATATGCCATATCACCTCACCCTTGTTAATGGGATCCAGGTAATGTATGTGGGTACCCACATTGCCCGCCGGATGAGGGCCTGTGAACTGATGGGTCTCCGCTCCTTCAATATCAAAGACTTCCGGTACGGATTTCTCATCGCCTCCCCCATAACAGAGAAACAGTTTTCCCTCGGTAAGGCGCTTTAAAGCATGCACACCGGCCTGAAACTCGGCCCTTTTTCCCTGCAATAGGAACTCTTTGTCCGCGCAATTGGGTTCTGTATCCATGGCATTGATAAAAATGGACTTGGGCATGGCCGATGGGTCCGCAATCTTTGAAAACGGCCTCTGGATGAGGTAGGGCCACATGCCCGATGCCAGCAAATGGCTTACCAGTTCCGGCCGTCCCAGTTTTTCAATGCCGGGCAGGTCAAAAGATGGAAAATCTTTGAACTCCTCTTCGCTGTCCGCCTCAACAACCACCTCAAGCAACACGCGCCTGTCCCCCCGATTGATCTCAACCACTTTGCCCCCGGCAGGTGAAGTAAAAACCATTTCCGGGTAAGAACGGTTATACATAAGGGGCTCCCCTATCTGCACTTTATCTCCCACATTGACCGACAGTTTTCCTTTAATGCCGGCAAAGTCTGGGGGGAGCAGGGCAAATCTCTTGCCGCTCGACGCCACAGAAACTTCCCGCTCGGGTGTTCCTTTTATATTGAGCGTTCGTCCTTTTTTTATTTTAAAGGTTGTCATGTTTAGATAAGTATCTCGGGTGTGACAAATTAGTTGTGAGTGGGGAGTGGGGAGTAAGGAGGAAGAAGGGTCGTCTTGTCAAGATTATCATTCCTGCCCCGGCTCGGTGGCCGGGGTAAACTCCAGCCGGAATCTTTCCATAGAAACCTCGGCCAAAGGTTGCTGTGGATAGACGCCGGGTCCCGTTTGTCGCCGTGGCAGGCAAGCCCGGCGTGAAATTGGAAGTCGCTCCTTCCTTACAACTCATAACTCCCTACTCCCTACTCCCTACTCCTTACTCAATTGCCTTGGATCAATCTAGCTACTCAACTTCTGAACAACAATCTTTTCCAGTTTTAATAGGTCTTTGGTGAAGTTCCTGATACCTTCGGCCAGTTTTTCCGTGGCCATGGCATCTTCATTCAGCAGCCACCGGAAACGCTTTTCATCAAGCTCAATTTTTTCAACATCCATACTTTTCGATTTCTCCTCATCGAGTTTCATTTCCAGCTTTCCTTCCCTGCCTTCCAATTCCCCCAGGAGCTTGGGCGAAATGGTCAGCAGATCGCAGCCGGCGAGTTCGATAATCTCGTCGGCGTTTCTGAAACTGGCGCCCATCACCTCGGTCTGATAACCAAACTTTTTGAAATAATTGTAGATGTTAGTGACAGAATGTACCCCTGGGTCCTCAGGCGCTGGTATGGTATCGACGCCCCGGGCCTTTTTATGCCAATCCATGATGCGCCCCACAAAGGGAGAGATGAGGGTGATGCCGGCTTCCGCGCAAGAAATGGCCTGGACCTGACTGAAGAGAAGGGTCAGGTTGCAGTGAATGCCTTCTTTCTCCAGCGCTTCAGCAGCCATTATACCGTCCCAGGTGGAGGCAATCTTGATGAGAATCCTCTCCCTTCCCGTCCCGGCGGCCTCATACAGGCTTATCAGTTCCCTGGCCCTTTGTATAGTGGCCTCTGTGTCAAAAGACAGTCGGGAATCCACTTCAGTTGAAACCCTGCCCGGCACGATTTTGAGGATTTCCAACCCGAAATTGACTGCGAGTTTGTCCAGGCATACACGGACCTGCCCCTGCAGGTCCGCAGCTTCTTCCCTGCAGTATGCCAGGGCGTCTTCCACCAAGTGCTGGTATTTCCCATCCTGGACAGCGGCGTGGATAAGCGTTGGATTAGTGGTGGCGTCAATGGGTTTATATTCCTTCATAGATTCAAAATCCCCGGTATCAGCCACTACTTTTGTCATCGACTTAAGCTGCTCTAGAATATTCATAATTTGCCTCCGTGGTTAATAGAATTCCATTAATGTCACGCCGGCCTCCGCCTGTCATTCCGGCGAATGCCGGAATCTTTCCCAGTTAAATTTACTGTGGTAAGATGCCGGGTCGGTGCCCGGCATGACAAGACGCCGGATCAAGCACGGAATGACAGTATTCACTCCTCACTCCTCACTCCTCATATACCTAGAATATATAGAACGCATATTATTATCTAATTGTTTGTTTCAATCTTGTTAATAGAACAGGACTATCAGTTCAGCTACCGGGTGTCCATTTCCAGTTTTCATAGTATTCCCAGCTGGTCTCAGCATTTTCTTTTTTTAGTTCCTGAAATTTTTCATGCAGGTTGGACCTGACCACGTCCCTGGTGGAAAGCACACCCACACACTCTCCATTCTTTTCTATGAGCAAATGGCGGATTCCCAATCCCAGGAACTTGTCCATTAATATATGTAACGGATCCGATATGCGGGCATATTGCAGTTTGGTGGTCATGTAATCACCCACCCGGGATCTGTCCAGGTCAAATCCCTCCGACAGGATATTCTGCATGAAGTCCCGCTCTGTCCAGATACCGGCCACTTTCCCGTTTTCCTTGATGAGAATTGAGCCAATTTTTTTTTCTACCATTACTTTCAGCGCATCTCTGATAGAAGCGTCCGGGGAAACACCAATGAGTTCTCTTCCCTTGTCCCGAAGGAGTTCTTCCGCTGTTATCATTTTACCGTTCTCCCAAATGTAAATTTCTGTTCTTTACAGCTTGATTTCAACTCATTCCAAATCGATTGAGTCCAGTGTTCCTCCATATAGCTTCTGCAGCACGGTTTCTGTTCGCAGGAACTCATGGGGGAACCCGAGCTCAATCCGGGACACGTCATCCAGTGCCCACAACTGTTCCTTATCCAGGTTAAATTCCAGGCATTCAAGGTTCTCCTTCAACTGCTTGTCATTCCTGGCTCCCACAATGGGTATAATGGTTCCCTGCTGCTGACGTACCCAGTTGAGGGCAATCTGAGCCGGAGGCCGGTCCATGGCTTCTGCGATTTCCATAATTTTACCGGTGACGGCCAGGTTCTTTTCCGTAAAAAACTTGGAATCAGTAGCGGGATTTATTCTTGTATTTTTTTTCTGAGACATTCGCTTTTTCCTGTTATGGAATTTCCCGCTGAGCAGTCCTGAGGCCAGGGCGCCCCAGACCGTCACTGCCATGCCGTCCTCCCTGGTCAGGGGCAGCAGGTCCCGTTCGGCCGTGCGTTCGGCCAGGCTGTATTTTATCTGCATGCCTGTGAAGGCAGTCCAGTCTTTTAATCCTGCCATGGTATTGGCCCTTGCGACAATCCAGGCTGGAGTATCTGATATGCCGATATAATGCACCTTTCCCGCGTGGACCAGGTCGTCCAGACCCCTCATCACCTCTTCAATGGGGGTCATGAAGTCCCAGGCATGCACCCAATAGATATCCACGTACTCTGTTTTAAGCCTTTTTAAAGACGCTTCAAGGGATTGGACCATGTTTTTCCGATGGTTTCCTGAAAAATTCGGATCTCCCTTCCTCATGCTGAGACTGTATTTAGTGGCCAGCACAAAATGCTCCCGGTCCGCGCGGATAAACTCTCCGGTCAGTTTTTCGCTGGTCCCATCTGTATACATATTGGCTGTGTCAATAAAGTTGCCCCCCGTGTCCGCGAACCTGTCAAACATCTTCCGGCTCTCGGCTTTTGAGGCGCCCCAGCCCCATTCCAATCCGAAGGTCATGGTGCCCAGGCAAATCTCCGAGACCCGAAGCCCGCTTTTTCCGAATAGTTTGTACCTCATTTTTCCCTTTCTCCAGGTTGATGGATATTAGTTAAAGATCAAAATAAGCAATCGATATGCCAACCAATTACAGCCAAATCCGGCCCCGTTTTGCCATTTTTCCTTCTTTGACTTTCCCCAAGCTTTTCTAAATCTGCGGTGATCCGGAAAAGTTTTTATTGGTCGCTTTACGGGTATTGACATTACACATTAAATAGGAAACACGTCCCAGACAAGCTGGAGGATTCCTCACCAGGCATTTTGCAGGGATAATCACCCAATCCAGATAGTCCCTGTTATATCTCAATTTCATTGACTGGGCCCTGACCTTGCCTGTATAATGGGTAAGGACTTTTCCAAAGCGTTACCATTAAATAATGAGGTGACATATGAATCGGGGTTACTCTATTGCCATAATAGTTCTCTGCGCCGTGGTCCTGGCGGCCGTACCTACCCAAGCCGCCATCAGGCAGATATACAGCTATCAGTTTACCAGCGACTTTGACGGCTGGAGCATCAGCGGCTGGCCCAGCTGGGAACGCAGCGGAGCTTATTACACCTCGGGTTACGCTTCCATGCACTGCGATAGAACGGCCTATTTCTCATCCTCGCTTTACAAGGACTTCAGTTTCGTCGGCTGGGCTAAAGCGGAGCTCAGGTATAATTACTGGCTCGACATGGTGGAGACCTGGGACCGCCTGGGCGTTTACATCTCTACAGACCAGGGCAATAACTGGACGCTGCTGGAACTGTACCACACCGGATATGACACCCATGAGGGCGGCCCAAACGCCGCGCAATGGCATTCCAACACCATCAACCTCAATTCCTATATAGGGCAAGTGGTGCGGATAAGGTTCCGGTTTTACTGCAGCATCTATGATTACAGCCTTCGAGGCGGAGCCTATATAGACGACATAGAAATCTGGGGCACCCAGGCCTGCACCCTTTCAGTGGTCAGTGACGGCAACGGCACCGTGACCCCGGCCGCGGACACAGTCGATGAACAGGGCAACACCGTGGCCATATCAGCCACGGCAAATCCCGGATATACTTTTTCCAGATGGATGGTAACCAGCGGAGATGGAGTAATCCTGGACACATCATCCTCATCCACCTCCATTGTCCTGCAATCCAGCCTCAGAGTTACCGCCCAGGCCAATTTCCAGGGAGTGCCCTACACCCTGACGGTCAATAACGACGGAAGAGGCACTACCAATCCCTCCGGCAGCCAGACCGTCTATCACAACGACACCAATCAGGTAATCGCTTCCGCCGGCACAGGTTATACTTTTTCCCACTGGGCCGCCACCAGCGGTACAGCCTCCATAAATGACACGGGCAATGATACCACGACCGTAACATTGACTGCCGGCGACGCCGCCATCCAGGCCAATTTCGACACCAGCACCTACACCCTGGAAATCGACGACGACGGCAACGGCACCACCACCCCCTCCGGCCAGCAGACCGTCAAGCACGGGGTGGCTAATGCGATTTCCGCCTCGCCTTCCACCGGGTACCTGTTTTCCTACTGGGCCACCAGGGCCGGCAGTCCGGATATCGCCGATTCCACCAGCGCCTCCACTACCGTTACCCTGACAGGTGACGCGGAGGTTCGGGCCATGTTTTCCATCATCACCTACTCGCTCACGGTTGAAAATGACGGCAATGGCTCCACCAACCCTTCGGGCAGCCAGACCGTGGACTACGGAGCCGCCACCCAGATAGGCGCCGCGCCCAATCCCGGCTATTCCTTCTCCAAATGGACCGTAACATCAGGCACTGCCGCCATCTCCGATTCCCTGGACGATACCACTACCGTGGCCCTGGCTTCGGGGGACGCCGCGGTGCAGGCGAATTTCGTGCTTAACGACTACACGCTTACCGTGTCTTCCGGCGGCAACGGCGTTACTGATCCGTCAGGCGCTACCGGGGCAGGCCATGGAGTGCCGGTGGGCGTCACGGCCGCCCCGGATGAGGGCTACCAGTTCGACAACTGGACCGTCACTTCCGGTTCTGCCTCGTTTGGAAATGCCAATGATTCCTCCACCACAGCTACTTTGTCATCGGGTGATGCTACAGTGCAGGCCAATTTCTCCATCAAGCAGTATTACTTAACCGTAAATGCTTCCCAGGGCGGAAGGGTCAGCCCCACTCCGGGAGTTACGGTCGATCACGGCTCTCCCGTTCCCATCAGGGCTAGTGTTTCACAGGCCGGATATGAGTTCCTGTACTGGACGGTCACCAGCGGGGAAGCTTCTGTCGCAGATTCAACCAATCCCAATACCACTATCGCTTTGACAAATGGTCCCGCGACCGTTCTGGCGCAGTTCGGGATAATAACCAATCCCGTGGTCATGCAGCAGGAAAACGGGGGGGTAACCATCCCGATTGACACCCTGTGGGCCCGGTATGACAGCGCTGAAACCATTATAGCCATTCCCGACACCGGATATAATTTCAGCTACTGGGACAATGTAAACGGCATCGTCACCATCGACGACGCCAATAACGACACCACCACCCTCACCACCACCTGGCCGAGTTCAACCATCCGGGCCGTGTTCACACCCTATGATTATCTTCTCACCGTAACCAACGACGGAAACGGGATAACTACCCCCGCCGATACCCAGACTGTATATCACAACGTGGCGCAAAACATCAGCTGCAGCCCGGGCGCCAACTACATCTTCTCCCACTGGTCCGTTACCGTCGGCGGCGCGGCCTTCGGCGATTCCACCGCCTCTTTCACTGATGTCACCCTTTCCAGCGGTCCCGCCACTATTAAAGCGAATTTCAAGCCCCAGTATTTCAACCTCACCGTGGGCGACGACGGCAATGGGACCACCAATGTGGACGGTACCATGCCGGTAAATAACGGGGGTGGGCAGACCATTCAGGCCTTTCCGAACAGCGGATACGCCTTTTCCCACTGGTCAACGGTTAATGGAACCCCGGTATTCGACGACACCACGGCCAACCCGGCCGAAGTCACCCTTTCTGTGTATGACTCGGAAGTCCGGGCCAACTTTTCCAGGATTCCCTATACCCTCACGGTATCTGACACCGGATACGGAACCACTACCCCGGCGGGAGCCCAGACGGTCTACTATGGCGACATAGTTCAGCTTATCGCCGATCCGGACACGGGCAATGAGTTTTTCCGGTGGAACCTTTCCAGCGGGGCCGGGACCATTGACGATGCTAATAATGACACCACAACTATAACCATCTCAACCAGCGACGCCACGGTCCACGCCTATTTCCGGCCCATAACTTTCTCACTGACTGTAAGCGGCGATATAAACGGTTTCACAAATCCATCAGGCACTCAGTCCGTCAACTTCGGCGCCCCCACCCAGGTCATAGCCACACCAAACTCCGGATACCTGTTCAGCCACTGGGACGTCGCCTCCGGCACGGCCGTTGTCGCCGATTCCCTCAACGACACCACCACGGTTTCCCTGTTTACAGAAAGCGCCTTTGTCCGGGCCAACTTTGTGCTGGCCCCCTACACCCTCACGGTATCCAATGACGGCAATGGAGCTACCAGTCCTGCCGGCGATCAACAGGCAAGCCAGGGCGATCCGACCACCATCATCGCTTTGGCAAATCCGGGGTATGATTTCTTCACCTGGACTACAGTCTCCGGAATTCCATCGGTGTTTGATCCTTCCAATGATACTACTACTGTCACTCTTAATTCGGGAGACGGGGAAGTCCGGGCAGATTTCATGCTGAAATCCTATCAGCTGACCGTCAATAATGACGGCAACGGAAGCACTAATCCTTCCGGCCTGCAGGTCGTAAACCACGGCGTGGCCAGGCAGATAACCGCGACACCTGGTTTTGGATATGAATTCGCCAGGTGGACCCTCACCTCCGGCAGCGCCGCCATCGCCGACACTGCCGATAACACCACCAACGTGACCCTCACCTCCGGCAGCGCCACGATCACGGCCGAGTTCAGGTTCGCCAGTTACTCCCTTACCATGACCGCCGACGGCAACGGGACCACCATCCCCGCCGGGCTGGCGAGCGTGGAGCACAGCGTGGCCCAGCAGATTATAGCTGTCCCCAACACGGGATATGATTTTAATTACTGGGAAACTACCGCCGGAAATGCAAATATTGCCATGGCGACAGACGATACGACCACCGCTACCCTGTCTTCAGGAGATGCCACTATCCGTGCGAACTTTGCTATAAAAACCTATTCGCTTTCCGTTACCTCCGCCGGCAACGGGACCGTCAATCCCTTCTTCTCCCAGACCGTGGACCACGGCGTGGCCACCCAGATAACCGCCACGCCCAGTCCCCTGTATGAACTGGAACGATGGTACGTGAGTTCGGGCAGTGCCGTTATCGCCGATTCCACCAGCACCGTCACCACTGTCACCCTGACCTCGGGCGACGCCACGGTCACGGCCGAATTCGGACTCATTAATTATGATCTCACCTTAAGCACCGACGGCAACGGAAGCACCATCCCCACCGGCGTGCAGAGCCTGGAACACGGAGTGGCGGACCGGATAATCGCCGCCCCCAATACGGGATATAATTTCTGGAGATGGACCGTGGTTAACGGCAGCGCGGATATCGCCGAGGTCTTCGACGACACCACTTACATCACCCTTTCTTCCGGGAACGCGGAAGTGCGGGCCGAATTCACCTTAAAGACCTATCAATTGACCATATCCAGCAGAGGGACCGGCACAACCCTGCCTGCCGTCATACAAACAGTCAACCATGGAGCAGCTACTCAAGTAATCGCTGTTCCTGGTGATGGACATGAACTGGACAGGTGGGCCGTCGTCGACGGCAGCGCTGACATTGCCGACTCCGCCAGCGACACCACCACCGTCACGCTGACTTCGGGAGAGGCGGCCGTACAGGCAGTGTTCCAGAGGAAGTCATATCTCGTGACCCTGCAGGCGGGTACCGGGGGAGCTGTCTCCCCCTACCCCGACACCCTTGTGCTGCACGGGGACACCCTGACACTTACTGCCATCCCCGAGGAGACTTACGGCCTTCTGGAATGGAACGTTATTTCCGGTAGCGCTGTCCTCTGGGACAATATGGATGAACAGGCCAGGGCCGTAATAACCGAGCCTGTGACCATCGCGGCGGAATTTGATAACCTGGTATCCATCCTTTTAAGCAGAGGTTTGCTGCCGACGAGATTTGACTTGTCGGTGTACGGCGATAACCTTCATTTCGATGTACCGCCCTTAAACGGCATGACACCGGTGCCTCTGAAGATAAACCTGTACAACATGAAGGGAAAGATGGTACGCGAACTCTGGAACAAACCTGCCGTGCCCGGATTCTACCGGCAGCCTTTAAGACGGGAAAGCGGTCTGGGCTCCCAGCTGTACCTCTGCAACATGCGGGCCCGGGAATTTAAAAAAACCATCAAGGTCCTGCTTAGAGAGTAATCTCCTGGAATAAATGCCCGGGAGAAGTCATGCCATTCCGCCCTCTTTAACACCCGCCACGGCGAAAGCCGTGACTTCCGATGAGGAATTCTCCTACTTTTTTTATCTCATGCCAATTTTTACCTTTTAACACCGGAGAAAAAAAAATGCATGGACTGTTGAACAAGACCTGTGAATACGCTGTAAACGCTGTTGTGTTTCTGGCAGGTCAGCCTGATGACACTTTTTTCTCCCAGGGAATAATCGCCAGAAGAGCTGGTGTGCCCCATCATTTCATTGGTAAGATTCTGCAGACTTTATCAAAAAAGGATCTCATCATCTCCGTTAAAGGGAAAAACGGAGGGTTCAAACTGGGAAGACCTGCAAAAAGAATTAAACTCATTGAAATTATTGAATCCATCGATGGACCGGGTTTTCTGGAAGGCTGCATGCTGGGTCTGGGAAAATGCGAAAAGGACGAATCGTGCTACGCCCATTCTGAATGGAAAAAGATAAAGAGCAGGATAAAAGCCATCCTGAATAAAGACCTGCTCCAGTTCTCCCAAAATCCGGATAAGAAAGCCGGCAGAAAGAAGGTTTAAGCATCTTCCTTCGTTTTAAATAAGCGGTATGACAATTGTTTTAAAAAAATACTATCTATTACCATGTTCGAAGAGATAAAACAGGCTCATCTTTACCCACCATATATCAAAACATTATGAAAATACTCGTTGTTAAAGAAACTCACCCGGCAGAAACAAGGACGGCTCTAATACCGGCTGATGTTGATAAGCTGATAAAAAAGGGAGCGGAAATCACAGTCGAATCAGGCTTGGGAGAAAGAGCCGGTTACCCCGATGCTGACTACCGGAAAGCAGGCGCCGGCATTTCTGAGGACCGGCAGAAGGATCTGGCTGCCACTGATATCATTGTAAGAATCAGGAAGCCGGACCTCGGCGAAGTCGACACCTGGAAACAGGGAGTGGTACATATCAGTTACCTCGATCCCTTCAACAACCTCGAACTGGTGAACAAAATGGCTTCGGCCGGGATGAGCGCCATCAGCCTCGAGATGGTGCCCAGGATCACCAGGGCCCAGAAAATGGATGCCCTGAGTTCCCAGGCCAGCATTGCCGGCTACAACGCAGTGCTTCTGGCGGCCGGCCGGCTCCCAAAGGTCTTTCCCATGATGATGACACCGGCAGGCACGATTTCTCCCTCCAGGATATTTGTGATTGGCGCAGGCGTAGCCGGCCTGCAGGCCATTGCCACCGCCAAACGACTGGGGGCCAGAGTAGAGGCCTTTGACACCCGGCCAGTGGTGGAAGAGCAGGTAAAGTCCCTGGGAGCCAAATTCGTGAAAGTGGACCTGGGCGAAACCGGCCAGACCAAAGACGGGTATGCCAAAGCCCTGACAGAGGAGCAGATCCAGAAGCAGAGGGAAGTGATGGCAAAGCATTGCGCCCTTGCCGACGTAGTCATAACCACTGCCCAGCTTTTTGGCAGGAAGGCGCCGCTGATTATCACGGGAGACATGGTCAAAAAGATGAGGCCAGGCAGCCTTATCGTGGATATGGCGGTGGAATCAGGGGGCAATGTGGAGGGATCCAGATGCGGGGAAATTGTGGAGCAAAACGGGGTAGCCATCATGGGACTGGAAAACCTGGCCGGAAAGACCCCCTATCACGCCAGTCAAATGCTTTCAGCAAACTTTTTCAATTTGCTGGAGGACAGCTGGGACCCTGAATCCAAATCGTATGCGATAAAAACTGAAGATGAAATTTTAAAAGGCTGCCTCATCACACATAAAGGCGGAATTGTCAACGAAGTCATCAAGGACTTGACAACAGGAGAGAATTAACATGGAACTTCTCTTTATTCTCATGCTGGCCATTTTCCTGGGATTTGAGCTGATCTCAAAGGTCCCGTCCACCCTGCACACCCCCCTGATGTCCGGCTCCAACGCCATTTCGGGCATCACCGTGCTGGGCGCAATCGTGGCGGCCGGGGCGGGCAATTCCCTGCTGTCCTCCATCCTGGGAGCCCTGGCAGTGGCGTTTGCCACCACAAACGTGGTGGGTGGATACCTGGTGACCAATCGTATGCTCAGCATGTTCAAGAAGAAAGAGGACAAAAAAGCATGACTTCTCATTCAATAGAAATTTTCGTCTACGTTATATCCGCCCTGCTTTTTGTGCTCGGCCTCAAAATGCTGGGAAAGACCCACCTGGCAAAGCGGGGAAATCTGCTCTCGGCCCTGGGAATGCTGCTTGCCATTGTGGTGACCCTGCTTCATCAGGGCCTGGACTATAAATGGATAACCGCTGGCCTTCTCACCGGGACGCTGGCCGGCATAATGGGAGCCCGGCTGATTGCCATGACACGCATGCCGGAAATGGTGGCCCTGTTAAATGGATTCGGCGGCATATCCAGCCTGTTGGTGGGCTGGGCCGTGTATATCAACACGCCCTCTCTTGCTCCGCTGACCGCCATCACGGTGCTGCTTTCGGTTCTCATCGGCGGTATTACCTTTACCGGCAGCATTATCGCCTGGGGCAAACTCGGCGAATTCATCTATTCCAAGGCTGTCCTGTACACCGGACAGAGGATAATAAACAGCCTTATCGTGCTGGCCCTGATTGCCTGCGGAATATTGTTCTGCCTGGACCCCGCCAACGGCGGTCTGTACTTCACTATTTGTCTATCACTGGCCGGTCTGCTGGGAGTGCTTTCCGTCATTCCCATCGGAGGCGCCGACATGCCCGTGGTGATTTCTCTCCTGAACAGCTACTCGGGACTTGCGGCCGCGGCCGCGGGCTTTGCCATTAATAACTTACTGCTGATTGTGGCCGGTTCCCTGGTGGGCGCCAGCGGCATCATTCTCACCAACATCATGTGCAAGGCCATGAACCGCTCCCTGGCGAACGTGCTATTCAGCGGTTTCGGGGCCGCCGGAAGCGCCGCCAAAGGAGAAAAAGTAGAAGGAGAGGTCAAGCCCATCAATGCCGATGACGCTTTTCTCATTCTCGAAGCCGCCAGCTCGGTAGTGATTGTCCCCGGATACGGACTGGCCGTGGCCCAGGCTCAGCACGTGGTCAGGGAACTGGGAGAGCTGCTGGAGAATAACGGAGCCGAGGTTAAATACGCCATACATCCGGTGGCTGGCCGCATGCCGGGACACATGAACGTGTTATTGGCCGAGGCCAATGTTTCTTATGATCAGCTTTATGAAATGGACGCGGTGAATCCCACCATGGAAACCGCGGACGTAGCCCTGGTCATCGGGGCAAATGATGTGGTGAATCCTGCTGCCCGGGAAACAGAGTCCAGTCCCATTTACGGCATGCCCATCATAGATGTGGACAAGGCCAGGACCGTGTTCGTGCTGAAGCGATCAATGGCCGCGGGTTTCGCGGGGATTCAAAACGCCTTATTCTTTAAGGAGAACACCCGCATGCTGTTCGGCGACGCCAAAGAAAGCGTCCAGGGCCTGGTGGCGAATTTCAAGGAAAGTTGATAGTCGAGCACCCAAGGAATTAGTTACCTTAACAAGCAAGCGCAGGGTTTTTCTCTAGGGCAAGTTTGTACATGTGTGAGGAATGAGGTGTGAGGGAGGACCGGCTTCTATGGTCACACCGGACTCGCCTGTGACAAAGGCAGCCGGCACCCGGCGTCTATCCACAAATGCCTCTGGACGGGATTACTAGGAAAACTCACCATCTGATAACCCAATCTGATCATAGCCGCATGATGTTTACAAAAGAATTCGACCGGCGTGTCTATATATTCATCGGCATGGCTGTTATATCCCTCTTAATCGGCGGGGCTTTCGCGGCGTATGCCCTGTGGCCGCCCAATGTATCGGTTGGGTATGAGCCCCTGCAACCGGTACCACGGCGGGAACGGTAGAGGACTGGGGGTTTCAGAAGCCCGGGATTTCACCACCCTGGATAACTGGAAACGCGGGACCAGTCTCACGGAAATATTCCGCACTATCAGCCGGGGAATCGAGGGCACCCAGATGCGCTCCTTTGACAACCTGTCCCCATGGGACCGGTTTGCTCTGGTCCACAAGGTGGCATCCTTTGCTTCCGGCAGCCAACGGCCTGTGGATTCGGACACAGACATCGAAAGGTTGGTGATAGATTTTCAACTGGACAAGGTCCGCAAGCCCAGGAAGACCCTGCCCATCGAAAAAGCCATGGAGATTATGGTACGGGAAGCTGCGGTTGAATAACATGAGAAACAGTACATGATCCTCCGTCTCCTTACAAACCTGTCTTCGCTATTAAAAATAAAAGTGAGTTTGGCAGTCAGTCTGTCCGCCTTGACGGGATACCTCCTGGGGAACCGGAACCGCCTCTCCGAAATGGCCTATTTGAGTTGCGGAGTATTCCTGCTGGCCTGCGCAGCTTCAGCAGCAAACCAGTATCAGGAACGAAAATACGACAGCCTCATGAACCGGACCCGGATGAGGCCCCTGGCCGCCGGTACCATGAAAAAAAGTACCGCGGTTGGTGTGACGCTGGGTATGCTGTCACTAGGATTTGGATGTTTATTACTGATAAACAGTAATCACCTGGCGGTGTGTTTTCTCGGTGCGGCGGGTATATTGTGGTATAATGGCATCTACACCGGTTTAAAGCGGAGAAGCCCTTTCACAGTGGTACCGGGAGCGCTGGTGGGCGCTGTGCCCCCGCTGATGGGTATGTCTGCCTCGGACATTCCCCTGTGGGACTCCAGGGTCCTGATTATCGCCTTATTTTTCATGGTCTGGCAGATCCCTCATTTCTGGCTAAGCCAGTACGTCCACCACCAGGACTACCAGGCTGCCGGTTTTCCCACCTTGAGCGGAATCCTGAATACTGTTCAGACCAAGCGCCTCTTTTTTATATGGGTGGCGGCAACGGCTTTTTCGGGCATGACCATGGCAGTGTTTATCCCGTTGTTTCCCGTGTATAAACTGGTGATTATCGCGCTTTCCCTCGCCCTCATTTATGTCGCCTCATTTCTCTTCAAACCTCAACTTGACAAGAAGCTGTATAAGCAAGCGGCGCTCATGCTTAATGTATATGCCTTTGCTTTCATGGCGGTCTTCATCCTGAACGCACTTTCAGCGGCTGTTCTGCCCCGCTTAAACCTGTAACCGTGCTCCCCTGAACTCCGCGCCATGAAGGCCATCCAGAGGTCAAGATTACAGAAAAAGATACTCGCCTGGTATCGTACCCATAAAAGAGACCTGCCCTGGAGAAATGCAAATGATCCTTATGCCGTACTGGTATCTGAAATCATGCTTCAGCAGACACAGGTGTCCAGGGCCATCGGGTATTATACAAGATTTCTGAACCAGTATCCTACCCCTGCCTCTCTGGCCAGGGCCCGCAAGCCGGCACTCCTGCGATTCTGGTCGGGGCTGGGATATAACAACCGGGCCCTCAGGCTCAGGGAATTGGCCCGGATCCTGGTCAATCAGTTCCAGGGTAAGGTCCCACGGTACCGGAAGTCCCTGCTCTCTTTACCCGGCATAGGCCCTTATTCGGCAAGCGCTATAATGGCCTTTGCCTTTAACGCGTCAATTCCGGTGATAGACACCAATATCCGCCGGGTCTTCATAAGTAAGTTGCATCTGCCCGAAACTATTTCAACATCTGAACTTGAAAAACTGGCCGACGGGCTTATACCAAAGGGAAAGTCTCGCGTCTGGCACAATGCACTGATGGATTACGGTTCAGCCGTAGCTACCGCCCGGAAAACCGGGATAGCGCCGCTGACTAAACAAGGCCGGTTTGAAGGATCTGACAGATGGGTGCGGGGCCGTCTGGTTAAACTTCTGGTCAAGTGCAAGCGCGTAAACATTTCCAGTCTCAATAACAAGTTTGAAAGCAACCAATTATCAATGGTTCTCGACAAAATGGAAAAGGAAGGACTGCTGAAAAGAAACCGGGACGAAATCGTTTTTTAATGGTCTGTCAATTTGCCGAGACTACCTGTTTCACTTCCGGGATCTTGGCCTTTAATCTGGTTTCTATTCCCCGGCTCAGGGTCATCTGGGACATGGGACAGCCTCCGCATGCGCCGGTGAGCTGAACCTTCACAATTCCATCTTCTGTTACATCCACCAGGGAAACATCACCACCATCGGCCTGCAGCATGGGCCTGATCTCATTTAATGCTTCCTGTACTTGTTGCTTATCCATGGTGTGCCTCCTCAATCTTGTTTGCTTAATCCATAATAATAAAAACACTCATATTTTTCAGTCCCGGAGCCTGCCCGTGCCATCCTAACTGAAACTCATGAGTGTTTTTACGTAATTAGCCCGCTCATAAGCCGCCGGCTCAGCGCATTTCTGCTGACTCAATAATCCTGTAATCTCTTCCAGGGAATTATATCCCCGTTTTTCCAGCCAGTTCCCCAATTCCCGTATAGAACTTGAAATCCAGTTGAGGTTTTTGTCCAGAAGGACTGATGTCACCTGAGTGATGTTCGCCCCTGCCATCACCATCGCTATCACGTCATCGACGGAGTGGATCCCGGTGCTGGCGGCAATATCTGCGAATATCCTGCCGTGTAAAATCGCGATCCACCGCAGGGGAAGGTTTTTTTCATTCGAATTACTCAGGACCAGATGCGGTTCTACGGATAATTCATTGATATTGATTTCCGGTTGGTAAAACCGGTTAAATAACACCAGAGCGTCTGCTCCGGCCCTGCTTAACTGGTTAGACATGTGGGAGACGGAGCTGAAGAAAGGACTGAGCTTCATGGCCACGGGGATGGTAACGCTTCCCTTCACGGCCTTGATTACCTTCAGGTAACGTTCCTCAACGGTATATCCGTCTATATCCTGATGTGCCGCCAGGTAATACATGTTCAACTCCAGGCCGTCCGCCCCGGCCTGCTGCATACTTTTAGCATAGTCGGTCCATCCCTCAAGTGAAACGCCATTCAGACTGGCAATCACAGGTATGGCAACGGCTTCCTTGGCCCGGCGAATGTGCTCGAGATACTCCTCAGGGCCAAGATTATACAGGTCAAGGTTTGGGAAATAATTCACCGCCTCGGCAAAGGTCTCTGATCCGTAGTTGAGGAAATGATCAAGCCGGCTTGATTCGGCCCGCAGCTGTTCCTCGAAGATGGAATACAATACCATCGCCGGCGCTCCGGCGTCCTCAAGCTCCTTAATGCCATCAATGGTTTTTGTCAGGGGAGATGCTCCCGGAACAATGGGATGTGCAAGTTTCAATCCCATGTACTCTGTTGATAAATCCGCCATTTCCGCTTCCTTCCAGGATTTGCTTTTGTTCTTAGTATAGGTTTATAACGGGGATTTATCCAATCGTTTGATTTTATGAAAGTGATAGGAAATATCTATGATTAGTATTTAATTGATTTATTATTTTTTCAGGAAAAAGCCCGTTATGGATATTAACACTGTTCTCTTCGCTTTCGGACTGACCCTGTTTGCCGGATTATCCACCGGTATCGGCAGCGCCCTGGCTTTCTTTGCGCGGCGTACCAATACCAGATTCCTTTCCCTGGCCCTGGGCTTTTCCGCCGGCGTTATGATTTATGTCTCCTTTATTGAGATTTTTTTCAAGGCAAAAGATACCCTGACCGGGGAACTGGGAGACGTAAAAGGATACTGGGCGACGGTCCTTTCTTTCTTTGGAGGCATTATCTTCATTGCCCTCATAGATAAATTCGTCCCTTCTTTTGAAAACCCCCACGCTGTACAGAAGGTTGAGGCTATGGACAACGCCGAACAGGCCGCCAGGTACAACAATCTGTATAAGATGGGCATGTTTACCGCCCTGGCCATTGCCATACATAATTTCCCTGAAGGTCTCGCCACTTTCACAGCCGCTCTCAAGGATCCTTCCATCGGCATTGCCATTGCCGTCGCCATCGCCATACACAACATCCCCGAAGGAATCGCTGTCTCGGTGCCGATTTATTATGCTACCGGCAGCCGAAAAAAGGCTTTCCTGTATTCTTTTGCCTCGGGACTGTCCGAACCAATAGGAGCGGCCCTGGGATATGCCATCCTGTTTTCCTTTTTCAACGACATCATGTTCGGCATCCTGTTTGCCGCAGTGGCGGGTATTATGGTGTTTGTCTCCCTTGACGAACTGCTGCCCACCGCCATAGAATATGGCGAGGCTCATTTGGCCGTTTACGGATTGGTGTCTGGAATGATGGTGATGGCGGTGAGTTTGCTGTTGTTTGTATAAATGTGCCCCCCTGGTTGTGGGGTGTCATTTGTCCTTATTCGCCCCTATGCAATCATCATATGGAATTGGGCACGTCATTAGTCATTATGCGCCCCCTTTCAAACAACATGCGATAATGGGCGCGTCATTGGTCATTAATGGTAGATTATCTTCAATTAATGACGCGCCGACCTGCCTTCCGAAGCCTCGGCGAAGGTGGGAGGCGCAAAATGACCTAATGACTTAATGACTTAATGACAAATGAATCCTCACACCTATAATTCCAAAAACCAAAGCACTGCTCCAATTTAAAAACCTGTTTCATCCAATTTGAAACAAATCCCCCTGTAAAAACCATTAAAACGGCCTTTATTCATGAGAATCTGTCTGGCACAGGCTTTGCGTTACTTTGCAGGCATATACACAAACTTCAACAAGGAGGATAAAATGACACTGACAACCTATAGAAACCACCCTGTTTTATGGCATGACCTCTGGGACGAATTCTTTGCTCAGCCTTATATCGAAAACCGGGAGATCTCGCCCAGGGTAGAAATCACCGAAGGAGAGAGCAACTATAACCTCAGGTTCGAACTGCCCGGAGTGGATAAAAAAGATCTCAAAGTCGAGGTTGATAATGGTGTACTCACCGTTTCAGCCAAGAAGGAAGCCAAAAAAGAAGAAAAATCCAAAGGCCGTTATCTGAATGAGATTTCCTACGGCGAGTATAAGCGGTCATTCAGGCTCAATGAAGAAATTGAGGCGGAAAACATAAAAGCCAATTTCGAAAACGGAGTCCTGAGACTGGAGCTGGCCAAAAAGGAAAAAGCCAAACCCAAGCAGATTACGGTTAAATAAAAAGTGAAAAGTAAGAAGGGGGAAGCGGGAAGTGGTTAACTTCCCGCTTCATCATTCCCATTGCCGATTTATGTTATATTAAATACCAAGGAGTTAATTATGCTTTCTTTCCTATCTGTAAAAATAATCATGGGAGTTCTCATCGGCGCGGCGGCGGGTTTTGGATACTATAAGTTTATCGGCTGTGCCTCAGGCGCCTGCCCCATAACATCCAATCCGTGGATAAGCACAATTTACGGAGCTGTGATGGGGTTGCTTATCGCAAAGATTTGAAGAAAGGAATTTGTAACGGCGTGCAGGCGGCACGCCGCTACAATTCACCTAATTCTCTTTATACACATAATCATCATAAACCTTTTCCAGGTCATTCTTATGCTGCAGTTCCTCGTTTGCCAGTTTCTGAAAAAGGGCTCGTTCCTCCGGCTCCGCGTACAGCCGTTCCAACTGGGTGTACAGCTCATGCGCTTTCATCTCGGCCTTGATAGCAAAGAGGAGAATGTCCTGAACGCTGCTGTTTTCGTTGATTTCAACATCCACCAGGTAGTCGCCTATTTTGAGATCTTCTACCTGGACCGAACCGATACTTTCAATCTTGCCCTTCTTAAAGGCCTTTAATCTGGCCTCATGGCCCCGTTCCATGTCTGCCATGTCAGTCAATAATGACTTAAGGCTATTATCATCAGTCTTGCCGGCGGTTTCTTCATACAGGGTATAAGCTTTCACCTCTTCCTCAATGGCAAAGTCGATGATTTCCCCAAAATCAGTACTGCTCATATGCTCCTCCTTTTAATCTCTCTTGTCTTCCGGCCCGTTCATCCGGTAAACGTTAAAGGCCCAATTTACTATTTCCGAATCCTGCTGTAAACGCTGGATGGCCTTATTGCGCAGTTGCCTTACCCGCTCATTGGAAAGATCCAGCCTGTCTCCTACTTCCCTCAGACTTCCGGGTACCCCGTTGTCCAGGCCGTAACACGCCTTCAGCACTTCGGCTTCCCGTTCGGGAAGCCTGGCCAGCAGGGACCTTGCGTATTTCTTCACGGAATTACTCTGGGCCAGGTTGTCCGGCGACTCGAAATTATCGTCAACTATGGTTTCATATAACAGATTGCCGGCCTCACCGTTGACCGGAGCGTCAAGTGAAAGTCCTCTCTCGCACAACCGGATTAATTCTTTTATATCATCGTCCAGCTGATCCTTGGGAAGACCGGATCTCAATGCTTTTCGCATTTTTAAGGCCTGGTTGGAGGGAATTCTTATAAGTGAGCTGTGCTCATTTATGGACCTGGTGATATAGGCTTTTATCCACCATACTGCGTAGGAGATAAACTTAATGCCCCGCGAAGGATCAAAATTATCTATCGCCATGATAAGGCCCATGGCGCCCTCGCTTATAAGGTCCGATAGGGGAAGCGGGCTCTTCTGATATTGCAGAGCTACTTTGAGTACGAACCGCATATTGGACCGTAACAGCATGTCGCGGGCTGTCCGGCTGCCCTTCCGCAAGAGAGCGAACAGCTCCTGTTCCTCTTTCAAACTGAAATGACTGCTCCCCTTGATGTCCTTGATATAAAGCCCGAGGCTCTTGCTTGATTTTTCCGCTGCCATGATTGCACCCTGCCTTTCTTGAGTCCCCTGAATTTTCCAGCCGACTCGCTCTCGTCCGGGTTGTCACATTTCATATTTAATGATATGTTTTACTGGAATATTAATCCAATCGTTTGATTCAATGGATTTAATAGTCAGGTTCTATTAAAGGGGAGCTAAGAGGATGAACATTCGTGACTTGGAATACCTGGTCGCCGTAGCCGATCTCAAGCATTTCCGCAAGGCGGCCGAGCGCTGCTGCGTGAGCCAGCCTACCTTGAGCGGACAGCTGAAAAAACTGGAAGAAGAGCTGGGAGTGCAACTGATAGAGCGCACCAAACACAAGGTCTTTTTAACCCCCCTGGGGGAAGAGATCGCCAGGCAGGCGGACAGGGTCCTTACGAAAGCCGCGCATATCATGGACCTGGCGAAGACCGGCAAAGATCCTTTTGCCGGTCCCATGAAATTAGGCGTCTTTCCCACGCTGGGGCCCTACCTGCTTCCCTATATTGTTCATCCCATCCAGAAGGAATTCCCCAAACTGAACCTGTACCTGGTGGAGGAACAGACCAGGCGCATCCTGCAAATGGTCAAAGATGGCAAACTGGACGCTGTTATCCTGGCTCTGCCGGAACTCCATGAGGAACTCGAAGTGCATGAACTGTTTGAGGAGCCTTTCTGCCTTGCCGTCCCCCCAAAGCACACTTTCGCCAAGCGTAAAAAAATAATGCAGACCGATCTTAAGGGAGAGGCCCTTTTGCTCCTGGAAGACGGCCACTGTTTAAGAAACAACGCTCTGGATGTTTGTGCTTACGCAGGCGCCCGGGAACAACTCGGTTTCCGCGCTTCCAGCCTGGAGACCCTCAGGCAGATGGTGTCCGTGGGAACCGGCATTACCCTGATACCTGACCTGGCCGTAAAAAGGGATCTTTCTGATCCTCATTCAATTCGGTACATTCCCTTCTCTGATCCCGTACCCGGAAGAAAGATCGGCATCCTGTGGCGCAAGTCCAGCCTCAGGAAATCCTGCCTGGTAAAAATCGCTGATATTATTATCCAGGAAACTCGCAAAGTTTTATCCTGACACACGCATTAGGACTTGCGCTTCCTTTTCGTTTATACTTGACACAGACCTTTAAACGGCAAAGGACGTCAAAGCGGTTTTTTGTTTCTTTATTTACTACAAAAAGACTTGGGGGAATTCTGAAATAGACTCGCCCCGGGTAACTTTACAAACCTTCGGCGGGCCAGGTGTATTCCAGTTTGGCATGCGCAAAATTAATGGTTATTGAGTTGTATCAACCGGCGGTGTAAACACCCTCTGCCTGGCCTCCCTGTCCAGAATAAAAAGTCCGGAACCCCTGCCATTGACCAGTTTCAATTGTTCCAGCATGTCAGAAGCGCTGGCCTCCTCCTCTACCTGCTCATCCACGAACCACTGCAGAAGACTGGAGGAAGCATGGTCATTTTCCTTTTCTGCCAAAGTCAGGAGGTTGTTTATGAGTGAAGTCACCTTTTGTTCGTGCTTTAAAGCATCGTGGTATATTTCAATAGAGTTTTTCCAATTGACCTTGGGAGCGTCAATAGCGGTCATTATTGCCTTACCTCCCCGGTCAATGACGAAATTAAAAAACTTCATGGCATGAACGATTTCCTCCTGAGCCTGCACCCGCATCCAATTGGCAAAGCCCTTGAGGTTCTTGGCCTCAAACCAGGCTGCCATGGAAATGTACAGATAGGAGGAGAACAGCTCCGCGTTTATCTGCTTGTTTATGGCCTGTTCTACTTTTTTGTTTATCATATTGATCCTCCTTTTTTTAAAGCCCTTAAATAATCATCTTTTGGAGTATTGGAGTGATGGAGTAATGAGCCTGTTCGGATTGAGTAAATAGTCCCGCCATTGCGAACACCTGCCAGAGAATGAATTCCTGAGTGAGGCAATCTCCCTGAAGAACATTGTTCCATAGAGAGATTGCTTCGCAGAGTCCGTTTTACAGAGTTCGTGCCCGCAATGACGTATCTCTTACCACTCCTTACTCCTTTCTCCCTACTCCAAACCTTACCCTTAATTCTCCTGATAAAAAATCTTACACCAAACCGGAAGCCGCTTCCCTGTCAAGCAGCCATTCCGCATGCTCACACTCCCTGGTAATCTGGAATATGGGATAAGACTCCGCTTCAGCGCTTTTCTTAAAAACCCTCTCAACCACACCTGCCTTGGAACTGCCGCTGGCCATAATGCTAACTTTTAGGGCGGAACATATGACCGTCGCTCCCAATGATATCCTCCTTTGCCCTGTCCGGGGATTCCTGGACGCCAATGTAACTGCTTTATAGTCCAGGGGTAGATCGGAGGGAAACAGGGAGGCAGTATGCCCGTCACTTCCAATACCCAGCAATATCCAGTCGAAAACAGGTACTCCTTCCTGATTTAACGGTAGCATGGATTTCAGCTCTTTTGCATAGCGCACCGCTTCAACTTCCGGGTCTGTCTCTCCAAGCATGGGATGGATATTAACCTCCGGCATATCAATCCAGGAAAGTAAAGTCTCCCTTGCTGATCCAAAGTTGCTCTCCGGGTCGTCAGCAGGCACGCATCGTTCATCACCCCACCAGAATTGCACCGCACCCCAATTGATTCTTTTATTGTAATCATCAGCAAGCATTTTGAAGAGTTTCCTGGGAGTATTTCCCCCTGACAAAGCCATATGAAAGGCCCCGCCTTGCTGCGCTTTGCTTGCGACAGAGCTCAGCAGATCCTCCGACAAACGTTTAGACAGGTCTTCTATGTTGTTGAATATCAATGAGTTAGGCATATTATTTAAAATATGTTTTAAAGCTCGCAGTACTCCCCGTCATTAGCCAGGTTCTTGCAGGGATATCTCCACTCTCGGCGGTCCCGGTTAATCAAGGCATCCGCCTCCTTCGGGCCCCAAGTCCCGGCCGGATAGCCGTATATTTTCGCTTGGCTTTCCTTGTATTCCAAATAGGGATCGATAAATTCCCAGCACTGTTCCACCGCGTCCCCCCTGATGTACAAGGTGGCATCACCCAGCATGCAGTCCAGCAAAAGCCTTTCATATGATTCGGGAATCGCCAGATCCGAGTCCTGGGAATAATGAAAATTCAAGTCCTGAGATTTGACCTTAAAACCCGCCCCGGGGGACTTCATGCCGAATTTAAGCTGGATACCCTCATCCGGCTGAATGCGCATAACCAGCAGGTTTTGTTCACCATGGATACCAGTCCGGACACCGAAAGCGGGATGAGGAGTTTTCTTGAAGTGAATTACCACTTCTGTAACCCTGGTGGGCAGCCGCTTCCCCACTCTCAGGTAAAACGGAACCTTGAACCAGCGGGAATTATCGATGAACATCTTGAAGGCCGCATAGGTGTCTGTCTTGGATTTCTTAGGCACACCGGGCTCCTGCCTGTATCCATTAACTTTTTCTCCCCTTATGGTTGAGGCCGTGTACTGTCCAAACACAGCATGGTTGGGGATGTTGGATTTCTTCAAGCGCCGGAGGCTCTTAAATACCTTGAGCGTCTCATAGCGCACGCTGTCCGCGTCAAATGTCACCGGAGGTTCCAGAGTTATCATGGCAAGCACCTGCAACAGGTGATTCTGCACCATGTCCCGTGTCGCTCCGGATTGGTCGTAATAGCCCCCCCGGCTCCCCACCCCTATGTGCTCGGATGAGGTTATTTCCACAAAGTCAATATGCTGATAATCCCAGATCGTGTCCATAATCTCATTTGCAAACCTGAACACTAGAATGTTCTGCACGGTTTCCTTGCCCAGATAATGATCGATGCGGTACACCTGGTCTTCCTTAAAGTGTTCCAGAACCTGCCGGTTCAATTCTCTGGCAGTTTCCAGGTTATAGCCAAAGGGTTTTTCAATTATCAGCCGTTTCCAGCCGCCATCTGCATTGTTCAAACCCTGCTGCGCCAGGTATTCGGGAATCACCCCGTACAAGCTGGGGGGTGTCGAGAGATAAAATATACTGTTTGGCCCGGTCTTCACTTCTTGGTCGACCTGCTCCAGTTTTGTCTTTACCTGAGAATACTCCTCCCCTGCCAGTGTATTTATGGATTGATAATACAAGTGTTTGATAAAGCTTTGTATTGGTTTTACGTCAGGATCATCGCTGGAAAAACTCTTTATGGCCTTTTCCATCTGTTCTCTGAACGTAACGTCGTCCCATTTGGTGCGGCTTACGCCCAGGACCCCAAAGCGTTCAGGAAGCTGCTTGCGCTTATAAAGTGAGTAAAGCGCCGGCATAAGCTTACGGGCGGTCAGGTCTCCTGAGGCGCCGAAAATGACAAAATTGTGTTCCTGCGTCATAAAATTTTTCCTCTTTTTGCCTGTTTTAAAAAGACCTTTCCCGAGAAGTTATGAAAGGCTTTATCATTGCATTCATTCCACTCGTCCCATGCCCTTCTATTCCTGTCTCAACCCTCCAATTCCTCTACACCAAGCGCCGGGACCGGCCTGTTCCGGGATTCTAGTATAAAGGTAACTAAATTGTTCATTATTTTTTCATGTTCTTTCTCTTCCTCTGCGAGGCTGAAAAATAATTTCCTGATTTCTTCCCGCTCCTCCTCCCTGGCTTTCGTCCTGTAAAAGGCGAAACTGTAGCTTTCCATGTTAACCAGTTCCCTGTACATATTCAGATCACCGTCATCCATGAACATATTTTCATATATTTTCGGCCCCGGCTGCGGTCTTTCCTTCTCCATCATTTGCTGAAAAATATTTTTCACTCCGATGAGGCCCGAATCTTCCGCCCCGCCGGGATCTTTTTCTTTTTGTTTCATGGCCTTAATGGTCTCATAATGCCGCACTTCCTCTTCGGCGAGCATGCCCAGGATGAGCTTCAACTCCATGGTTGGGGCTCTCTCCGCCGCTCGACGCAGGTACTCTTCCCCGTCTTTTTCCATTTTCATGGCAAAATCGTAAATGTTCATTTTATTGTATTCCTTATCCAAGTAATTCATGACCCCATTTCGACGATGACAACAAAAAAGATTATTATGGCATATATTCTGTCTCCTTAAGGATTTTTACATAATTAAAAATCCAGAATTCATAATCCATAATTACGCACGCCTCACTGCTCCTGCCCAAAGAATTCCTCCACTCCTTCCCTGCTGGCCCTCATGGATCTGTCACCTTTGTTCCAGTTGGCGGGACATACCTCCCCATGTTCCTCGGTGAATTGCAGGGCGTCCACCATGCGGATAACCTCATCGACATTTCTGCCCAAATCCAGATTATTCACCACCTGATGCTGAACAATCCCTTCTTTATCAATTAAAAACAGACCCCGCTGCGCCTTTCCCGATTCCTCAAGTAAAACATCATAGTCACGGGATATGGTTTTAGTGAAATCCGCCACTAACGGATAAACCACTCCTTCAATCCCGCCCTTGCTCTTGGGAGTCTGCAGCCAGGCGTAATGCGAATGATGAGAATCAGTCGACACCCCTATAACCTGAGTATTCCTCTTGGCAAACTCTCCTGATTTAGCCTGAAAAGCGTGAAGCTCCGTTGGACACACAAAAGTAAAATCCAATGGGTAGAAAAAAAGTACCACATACTTATCTCCCTTGAACTGCGACAGGGTAAACCCTTCTTTTATCTGTCCCGCCTCTACCGCCGTGGCAGAAAAATCAGGCGCTTCTTTTCCCACGAGAACTCCCATGACAAACCTCCGTCGTTAATGTTTTCCAGTCCTTTCCTACCATAGAATACTTTCTGCCGCGAAGATTCTCCAATCGTTTGTTTCAATGGAAGTAATAGTTTGAAACTATTACCTGTGGAATACTTATGAGTCGGCCAAAGCGTCAAACCCTTTTTTCAGACAGGATAACAGAATGTACCAAATATAATTGCAAAAACGCTCTTTTTTAAACCGGGTTTCTACTTGGCACCGAAGTCACTGCTTTTGTACATGTGTAATACATCAGGTGATTCAATGGAAAAGTATCTTTTTATTTCCGTGAGAAAAAATCCCGGAGAACTCAAATCCCAGAATTACTACCTATTCATGTTTATCCTGTTATCCTGTCTGAAAAAAAAACCTGGTACTATCCATGCCTGAACTTCCTGAAGTTGAAACCATTCGCCGCCTGCTGGCGCCGGATGTGGCCAACTTGACCATTGCCGGGATCCGCGTCAGGAGGCCGCAGATGGTAATAGGTCTTAAGCCAAGACTAATTGCTGGCACAATCTCCGGACAGAAGATTACCGACCTCATCAGAAGGGGAAAATATATTGTATTTGAGCTGGAAAAAGACGCTTTGATTTTTCATCTGGGAATGACCGGCCAGCTGCTGTTTTCTTCCCAGTGGCAGAACAGGTCTGATAAACATGTCCGGATTATCATCTCGTTTACCGGGAACCGCCAGTTGCTTTTCAAAGATCCCCGGACCTTTGGGAAGATTATCTGTGTCCCGGGTGGAGACTGGCGGTCCCATCCCAGAATACAAAAGCTTGGGCCGGAGCCTCTGGACATTACGCCGGGAACATTCCTGAAACACTATATTCCTCATTCCAGCCACCGTTCGATTAAGAGCCTGCTGCTCGACCAGTCTTTCCTCAGCGGCATAGGCAATATATACTGCGACGAAACCCTGTTCCTATCCGGCCTTCACCCGGCCCGGACAGTTGACACGCTCTCCCAGCAGGATTGGAGGAACCTGATACGAATAGTGAAAAAGGTGCTGCAAAAGGCAATCAAGAACCTCGGGACAAGTTTTTCCGATTATCGCAAGCCGGATGGCTCTTTGGGCTCCAACCAGGAACAGTTGCAGGTATATGGCCGGGGCGGAAAAGAATGTTATGCATGCGGCGCTGTCCTGTTAAAAACCTCCATCGCACAGAGGGGAACGGTCTACTGCCCGGAATGCCAGGCGGCATAAGTCCGCGGTGCCGAGGTATAAAGCGTAAGGGATCATGAGCAAGTTGTTTGAGGTCATAACTCAACCTTCATCAATCCGTCGGGCTTCCAAAAGCCCCGTTTGGTTACTCGAACCTTTATCGCCAGCACCCGTACTCCCTTTTTCCATGCCATCTCAAGCAATGAGGCGTATTCCGGATCAATATGGGCGGCCGCGGCCACTTTACCGCAATCGCTCCGGAAACATATAAAAAGCAACACGGCCTGAAATCCTTCAGCCGTCGCTGACATCAACATGCGCAAATGTTTGCGTCCCCGTTCAGTGACCGAATCAGGGAAACCGGCCAGGCCTCCACCCAACGCAAGAGTAACTGATTTAACCTCCACATACGCTCCCATGCCCCCTGATCCGTTCGGCCGCAGAAAAAAGTCGAACCGGGTGTCTTTCCGGTACCGGGGTTCCGGCTCAATCCGGGCATACCCGCCGAGCCCGGCAATCATATGTTGTTCCAGCATCATTCCCGCCAGCTGGTTTGCCCTCAGGGTGTTGACACACACCCAGGATCTTCCTGATTTCACACATTCGAGCGTATAAGGGTACTTTCGCTTTTCATTGCCTGAATAGGAAATCAGCACCCTGCTTCCCGGAGTATCCAGTCCCATCATGCTGCCTGTATTCGGACAGTGCACGGTCAATGGAAGAGCCAAAGAAGGAACATTCACATCGGTGAGAAACCGCTGATATCTTTTTAGTAATGTTCCTTCCGAAACCGGAATGTTGAACGAGCTGAGAAGCTCAGGTCTCAAGTTTATCCCACACGTCCGGGGACACCGCGATCTTCTTCCCTTCCCAGGATAGTTTTCCTTCGTCTTTCAGGCGCAGCAGCAACCGGGAGAGGGTTTCGGGGGTGGTGCGGATGGCGGCGGCAATGTCTTTTTTGGAGATGGAAACGGTTATTGATTCTTTCCTCCCGAACTGCTCTTCCAGAAAAAGGAACAGCCGCTCTTCCACGTCATGGGAACTGAGGTAATTAATCTGGTTGGTAAGGTATCTCACCTTCTTCATCATCATGCCCAGAAAATCCTCACGGAACCTCTGGTCTTCCAGCAGGCAGGAGAACTGGCGCCGGGGAAGCATGTACACATGACTGGTGGAAAGTGCCACGGCGCTGACTGGGTATCGGGATCGTTCAAAGAGTATTGCTTCGGCGAACATCTCACCCGGTTTTACCAGTTTGATTACAATTTCCCGGCCGTCCGGGGCGATTTTATATAATTGAATACTCCCTGAAATCAAAACATAGATGGAGTGGCCGTCGTCGCCTTCCCGGAACAGTATGTCCTTTTTCTGCAGGGTTTTGGATAGGCAGATCTCCGTCAGGTCGGATAGGCTCTCTTTTGAGCTTTCCTTAAAAAGGTGTGTTCGCGCCAGGATCTCCGCTTTGTCAACCGCCTTCATAACGGGTATAAAGCTATTTAAAAAACGGCTTTTGTAAATCGCCTAAATCCTCAATTCAATATATTCCGGGCCATATTTAACCATTTTCCCATACCTAATCGCGTATTTCTTGATTCAAGTCAATTTATCATCCCCCAGATATAGATATACTATAAACAGAAACTGGATCAGATTAACTGTAAAAAGAGAAATGAACATGAAAAGAAAAATAATCCACATAGACGAGGACAAGTGCACGGGATGCGAGGACTGCATACCCAACTGCCCGGAGGGCGCCCTGCAGATAATCGATGGTAAAGCCAGGCTGGTAAGCGACCTGGCCTGCGACGGACTTGGCGCCTGTTTGGGTCACTGTCCCGAGGGCGCTATCACCATTGAGGAACGGGAAGCAGAGCCTTATGACGAGAAAAAAGTAATGGAGAACATTGTAAAACAGGGTGACAACACCATCAGGGCCCATATACAACATCTGAGGGAACACAACCAGGATGATTTTTTAAAACAGGCCGAGGAATATTTGAAAGAACAGAATATTGAAATCAAAGAAAAGGAGGAACTCATGACCACACCCACCATGTCCGGATGTCCGGGAGCCAGAACCATGGCTTTTGACCGGGAAGAAAATCAGACAGGTTCAGAGGAGGGCAAACGGCCCACTCAGTTAACCCACTGGCCTATCCAGCTGCATTTAATCTCTCCCCATGCTCCGCATTTTGAGGGAACGGACGTATTGCTGGCCGCGGACTGCGTTGCCTATTCCCTGGGGGATTTTCACAAGGAATACCTGAAGGGCAAGACCCTGGCCATAGCCTGCCCCAAACTGGACTCCGAGCAGGATGTATATACGGAGAAGCTGAAGACCCTGATTGACGAAGCTAACATCAACACCCTGACCGTGATGATTATGCAGGTCCCCTGCTGTCACGGATTGCTGGCGCTGGCCCAGAAAGCCGCACAGGAAGCTTCCAGAAAAATTCCCGTAAAGAGCGTGACTGTTGGTATACGGGGAGAGATCCTGCAGGAAGAGTGGGTGTAGGGTGGATCATTTGAATATCGATCATTCGATCATTCGAACATTCAAACATTCAAACATTCGATCTACAGAAATGAGATGACAGAATAATTATGAATTCTGAATTAGTATAAAGACCGTCATGGGAAAGAAGATAAAAGGTAGAAGACAGAGGACAGAGGTGAGTAGTGATCAGGAGTCAGTTGTCAGGTGTCAGGAGTCAGATAGTATAGGCTCCAAACTGATCCCTGACTACTGATTCCTGATCCCTCAAATGCCTAAGGAAATTATTATAATGGAAGGTAGAGGATAACAATGTCATTACACAAATGCCCTGGAATGAATCCGAGCTTCTGGAAGCCGAAAGACATCAAGGAAAGCCGGTGTCCCACCTGCGGATCGACGGTTGAGTTCTGGAAAGACGATATCAAAAGGACATGCTCACATTGTGGTAAAACCATGTTTAATCCCAACCTGAGCAATCTCTGCCTTACCTACTGCGACAAGGCCGTGGAATGCCTGGGAAACTTGGAAATTGACGAATGGAAAAAGCAGACTGAAGGGATGAGGAAAGAAAATTATGAATTATAAATTCTCAATTCTGAATTAATAGCCGCACTCCCTCATCATCAATGCCGTCCCTCTTTCATCGGCAAGTGCATCGTTTGAAGGACAGGAATGCATTCTCACTTTATACTACTTCTTACCATATGGTATGCGCGGCAAGTATTGCTGTGATAGTTTAATCCTGTCAGTTATTTGTGTAGAAACTGGAAAAATCTAAATTTAGGTCATGATAAAAAACATAACCTTTTCCGTTTTAGTTATAGTAAGCAGCATCTTCTGCCAGGAACAGAAACCTACCGTTGCCGTCCTGAGATTTGAGAACAACAGCCTAATGGAAAAAGAGGCCTATGACGGCCTGAAGAAAGGCCTCTGTGACATGATGGTCACAGAACTGAAAAAGATTTCCGCCCTAAAAGTGCTGGAGCGTGAAAAGCTCGAGGCGGTATTAACCGAACTCGAACTGGCCCAGAGTGATGTCATCGATGTGTCTTCCGCGCCCAAAATCGGCAAACTTTTGGGGGCCCAACACCTTATGTTCGGCGGTTTTGTAAAAGACCTGGGCAAGAAAATACGGATAGACATTCGCATGGTAAAGGTTGAGACCGGAGAAGTGATAAAAGCGGTGGAAGCGACAGGCAAGGCCAAAGCGCTTTTCAAACTCATCAAGAAACTCAGTTATAAAATCGCCGACGAACTGGAGGTGAAGGTTACCAAAGAGGACAAAAAACTTATAGAGAAATCGGACAAGGTCAGCATGCAGGTATTGCTGGTCTATTCCGAAGGGCTGGAACTGCTGGACGGGGGAAAACACCAGGAAGCGCTGAAAAAGTTTACTAAAGCCCTGGACATGGACAAAAGCTTCGAAAGAGCAAAACTGCAAATAAAAAAAATAGAGGACGCAAAAGAATAAAACCCGTTCTTTTGCTTGCCCTGGCGGCCGTTGACACTGGTTCTATGGGTGAAAAATTTCCGGGGGGAGAGAAACCGGAGGTGGAGTAAAGCTTCCGTTTGAATCGTCAGCAGCCTCTTAGGATTTTTCGGCCTCAGATTGTAATTTATACTATCTATGCCTGCGCGGACATCCGGTAATAATTTTTATTCAAGAAGGAGCCTTGCCATGAAAGCTTTCGGAGTTTTAGTCTGCTGGATGATTGTTATGTTTACGGGATGTTCTTCCAGTGTCAGAATTTTAGTCGAGCGCGCCCCCGAGCTGCATCTAAAGGGTGTAAAAACCATAAAAGTGGGGCATTTCCCGGTTAACGGGACCTTGAACCTGGACCTTGTTGAAGAGAAGGGAAGCGTGCTGGGTACCATTAGCGATATTGCCCTGGATGCCGGCGCCAATAAACTGGCGAAAAAAAAACATCCTGAAATGAGCAGAAGGCACCAGAACGGCTTGAAAAAAGCCATGCGCTCTCACGGTTTTTTCAAGGTAACTGACAGGGCGGATTTCGACGCCCTGCTCTCAGGAAGTATAACCTATACTGTCAAAGACGCCGGCGCATTAAAAAAAGACACCAGCCAGAAAGGCCAGAGCAGAGAATATTATGAACTTACCCGCAGCGCTGAGACCAGGGTGGAAATAACCGCAACCGATAAGAAGGGAAATGTTCTGGGAACCTCACAAGCCTCTGCCAGGGCCTGGGACAAGACCAGGAAGGACAACAGGGCCGCTGCCCTCATTGGCACTGAAAACTGGGACAAGGTAGTCGACCGGGCCCTTACCGCCAGCCACCCTGCCGTCTTGCGCCGGATCGCGCCCTACTCGGTCTGGGAGACCAGGGTACTGGAGAAAGGAGACTCAAAAGCAATAAAGAAAGGTGTTAAGGCGGCCAGAAAGGGGAAATGGCCCGAGGCGGCCTTTTTATGGGAGTCCGCCTTGAAAACAGGCAACCGGGAGGACAAGTCCGCGGCTCTTTATAACCTGGGAATTTATGATGAGGCAAAAGGCGAACTTCACGACGCCCTGTCTAAATTCGAGCAGGCGCTCTCAATCTCAGGCCGTGCACAATACGCCAATGATATTGCCCGGCTGAAAGCCAGGATCGAGGACGATGAGAGGATGAGGGGACTTGAATAATTATAAATCAACAAATCCTCATGCGCAACAGAATATACTCCAGAATCCGGCTCAACCCGCTTGAAATAAGCGGTTCATTCGGCGACCTTGGATCATTTATTCCATTGGTTGTGCCCATGATCATACTCTGTGACCTCGACGCGGGAAGTGTTTTTTTCTGGGCCGGTTTTTTCAGCATTACAACTGGATTTCTATTCGGATTGCCGGTGCCGGTACAGCCCATGAAAGCTATCGCCGCCGTCGCCATTGCCGAGAGGCTCACCGCAGGAGAAATAGCCGCCGCCGGATTGGTGACGGGGCTTATCATCTTTCTGATGGCAATCAGCCGTCTGCTAAAGAACATTGTGCCGTTTATACCCCGGGAAATCATTAGGGGCATTCAAATGGGCGTGGGAGCAAGCCTGGCCATTAAGGGGCTGACCATGCTCAGTTCACACAAATACGCCGCTTTCTGGGACCTGCCATTGCTGGTTTTATGCATAGTATTTATTATCACGGGTTTAAAAGTGAAGAAGCTGCCCGGAGCCCTCCTGGTTTTCACCATAGGATTGATTGCTGTTTTCAGCGGATCTCCTGCGGTCCTGGAAAACACCGTCTTCGGATGGCAGGGGCTCTCATACACCTTTCCCAATGGGTCCGAATGGTTGTCCGGATGCGTGAAGGGAAGCCTGCCCCAGATCCCCCTAACGGTTTTAAATTCAGTAATCGCCATATGCGCCCTGTCCCGTGGCTTGTTTCCCGGGAAGGGAATACCGGATGCCAGGATGGCATACAGCGTGGCGGCCATGAACGTAGGCTGCCTGTTCGGCGCCATGCCCATGTGCCACGGTTCCGGCGGCCTGGCCGCCCAATACCGGTTCGGAAGCCGCTCCGGGGGAGGCATGGTATTCATGGGATTGGTTAAAATGGCTGTGGGAATTTTTCTTGGCAGCTCGGTGATAAAGGTGCTGGCGGACTATCCCCCGTCTGTCCTGGGCCTGCTGCTCATCGTGTCCGGAATCGAGCTTTCCCGTCCGGGTCTTAAAAACAAAGGGCTGAGGCAGCATCTCACAGGTTTTGTAACAGCTCTGGTAATCGTGATATCAAATGCCGCCGTGGGCTTCCTGGCCGGAATTATCCTCTTCATTGGATTTAAATCTCTTCCAAGTTTAATTACTGCTTTTAAAAGGTGATGGAACATACTCATGCTGCCTTCCCTGCAAACTCTAAGCAAGCATGACAGATGGTGAAGACCGCGATTGTCTGTCGGCTTTCCCCGTCCGGACTATCCTGGGCCGGCGGACAGAGGAATAAACAAAAAATCCACCCTGTTATGAAACCCGGCCCTTTTTTATTTCAGCGACCAGTTCATCACAAAAACTCTTAATCATATCCCTGGTACGCCGGAACTGACTGAGGATCTCCTCCTTCGAGCCCTTGGCTCTAACCGGGTCAGGGAAATTCTTGTGAATTCTCCTGGTCCGGGCCGGGAAAACCGGGCATTTTTCATTGGCGTTATCACAAACGGTGATTACCAAATCAAAATCCAGTCCTAGGTATTCATCCACATGATTTGAGGTGTGATGGGAAATATCTATTCCCTTTTCCCGCATGACCTTTATTGCCCCGGGATGCACCCTGTGGATCGACACTCCTGCACTGTAGGCGTCAATACCGGTATGCTGCTCAAGAAAACCCTGAGTCATCTGGGAACGGCAGGAATTGCCGGTGCATAAGACCAGTATTCTCATCAAGGACAGGCCGTATTACTCCACCGCCACTTCTTCCTCTTCCTCGTCCTGCTCTCCTTTGGAAATTTCGACCGAGGCAGTATCTTCTTTAACCGCGGCCTCCACTACGGCAGCGGAATCAGCCGGTGCCGCAACCGGTTTCCCCTCCTTGTACCAACTGGCGTTCACCAGATTCCCGTCTTCCTTGTATTCAATCTGGACACCAAATTTTTTATCATCCAGAAAATTTATTTTCTTATGAATTTTCCCTCCCTTGTAATACTGCAGATATTTCCCGTTTTTCTTGCCGTCCTTATATACCGCTTCAGAGACAATGTTCCCCTCTTTGTCCCATCTCTTCTGTTTTCCCATTAGAGATCCAAAATGGTAAATCTCCCGGCGCTTTTTTGTTCCGTCTTTATAAAATTCCTTGTGAACTCCATGTTTCTGGTCATCCAGATAATGTGAGACGTATTTTCTTTTGCCGTTATCATGCCAGGATTCATATAAACCGTTCTTTATCTCCTTTCCGGCATCCAAGGTTACGTTCCATCGTTCTTTCAGCTGTTTGTTTGGATAGTAAGTTTCCTTTTCCTTTATCTTCTCACAGGAACACAGGAAAATCACACAAATAAGTACTATGCCTGAAATAGCTTTCATAATATCTCCCGTTACTTTTTCGAGGTTATTCTTCTCATATAAGGAAATAAAATCTACAAATTTTTTTTATTAATAATTTGCCTAAAATGGCTGTAATTTTTTCAAAATTACCATTTCTAATAACACTGGTTCATTCTCCTTTTATCAGTGTGAGTATACTAAATCGCAGATGAAGGGACTCTTCTTACCATCCATAGTAAGTAATTCCGCCCAATCTTATTAAAAAAGTTATATTTTTTAATTCTTCTCACAGGGTGGATCTATCAAATAAAAAGGAGCATATCATGGATTGTAAAAGCATGACAAGGTTATTGATCCTGGCAACAGCTTTGCTGACAGGAAATGCCGTTGCTAATAATATTAACGCCGGCGGCGAAAAAGGCCTCATCCGTACCATGACAACCGAAACTCACGGTTTGGGCGCACTTACCTTCGGCGGAGCGATAAAAGGTGACTGGGATGATGAGTATGCCATAGGCCCCAACGGAAATTATAAAACTGTATTTAATATCAACACGAGACAGGATGAAACCTTTGATGCCTCCTACCTGTATTCCGGAGATCTTTATCTGGTTTACGGTTTCCACCAGGCCTGGGACATCGGCATCGACCTTCCCATATATCATGACCGCACCGGTTGGGGACAGGACCATACCTCTTTCGGCAACCTGGAAATCACCTCGAAGCTCAGGTACCCGTTCAACCAGGATGAGTTTTTTATTAACCACGCATATTTTGTGAGACTGGCTTTGCCAACCGGCGCAATGGGCAGCGGTCATTTCCCCCGCCACGCGTATTATATAGAACAGAAAGATGACCCTATCAAAGACAGTTATGCTTCCACCGATTGGGCGTTTAATCCTATGATGCTCTGGACCATGCATTTTGACCGGCTGAACGGCAATGTCCCCCTTAAACTGCATGTGAACTTCGGAGGCGCCATCAACAGCAGCAGTGCGGTTACCGCCGCCATAGGCCTGGAATATTTCCCTGTGGAAAACCTCTCCCTTTTTCTGGAGACCAGCGGGGAATCCCGCGTCATTCATTATATCAATGATTTTTCCTTCTATTATTTTGACAACGATATCTGGCTTGTTACTCCCGGAGTCAAATATGAATTTCCCAATGGTATGCATGCTTCCCTGGCCGTTGATATAGCCATAGCTGACTACGGATTCCGATCTGAATGGAGGGAAAGGAAATATGAATTTTCCACCAAAGGAGCTCCTTTAATAGGAGTTCAGTTTTCCCTGGGATGGACGGGACTGCGCAAATTGCTGGACAGCGACAAGGACGGCATCATAAACAAGCTGGATAAATGTCCCCAGGACAAGGAAGACATGGACGGTTTTGAAGACGATGACGGGTGCCCTGAAATCGACAATGATAATGACGGTCTGCTGGACGCCAAGGACAAATGCCCCAACACGCCCACCGAGGTCCACGGCTGTCCGGTCGAGGATGTGGACAAGGACGGCATAGACAACAAGGACGACAAGTGCCCGGAAAAAGCAGAGGACTTCGACAAGTTCCAGGACGAAGACGGATGTCCTGATGATGACAACGACAATGACATGGTTCTCGACGCGGATGACAAGTGCCCGCAGAAACCCGAAGACGATGACGGTTTTGAGGACAACGACGGGTGCCCGGACGTTGACAATGACGCGGACGGGCTGAGGGACGCTGAGGACAAGTGCCCCAACCACAAAGGACTGCCCGAAAACCAGGGCTGCCCCAAGACCCAGGAAATAAAACGCGGCGAACCCATGCTCCTGAATGTCTCTTTCATGACCGGCAATGCCAAGCTCAATGTGAATTCCTATACCATTCTCGATCAGGTGGTTGAATCCCTGACGGAATGGAAGGACGTCAAGCTGGAAATACAGGGCCATACCGATAATACGGGCACTATGGAAGTCAACATGAAACTGTCACAGGCCAGGGCAGAATCTGTCAGAAATTACCTGATCCAGAAGGGAGTCGAACCCGGCCGCCTAAAGGCCGTGGGTTACGGACCGACGGTCCCCATTGCCGACAACACCACAGCGGAAGGGCGAGAGAGGAACCGACGGGTCCAGCTCAAACGAACCGACTGAGATAAACCGATTCCAATGACGAAAGCGTTGCCAAAGGCAGCGCTTTCTTTTTTGGGGAGGAGATGGGGGGGAACTGGAATTTTATCGGGGTCGCTATTGCCTGGTTACCGTTTGAGTGGCAATAACGTTCTCATTGCTCTCTGCCGCGCTGGGCTGGGGCTTGTATTCATACCATCTGACCACCATTGTGTCGGGCCCCAGAACCAGCCATTGCATTTTCTGGAATGGCTGGTTGGCATCAGGATTAACTGTCCAGTTCAGCAAACACCTGGTGTCCGCCTCAGACATCGAGGTGATTTGAGCGTAGGCCGTGTCCGCGACCCGCTCCAAGGTCAGGGTGCCGCCGGTTATAATCATGGTATAAACGGGACTTGATGACGACCAGGTCCCGGTTATTTCAAAATCGCCCGGCTCCACGGTCACCGTCACCCGGTAGTCCCTGGTTGAGCCATCTTCGGCTTCCACCGTGTAGGTAACCGTTCCGCTGAAATCATTGGCTGTCACTCCACTGGTCTGAGCTGAACCGTCTATCAGGACCGCTCGTCCCGTGGTTGAAAAGGCGGCCACCAGGGAGGTCACGTCCGTACCGGTAGGCACTGTGGCCGTTACCGATGTGCCATTGATATCTCCGGCCGCATCCGCCTGCAACTGGACATTGTCAGCTGCGGAAAAAGAAAACGCCGTCAGTTGCCTGGAGGTGTCCGGCGTAGCACTTACGGTCACCTGGTAGTCCCTGGTTGAGCCGTCTTCGGCTTCCACTGAGTATATCACAACATCCGTGAAATCATTTGCCGTTACCCCACTTTCCTGTACAGTACTACCCGCCATGACATAAATTCCGCTAGTGGAAAAGTCGGCCACCAGCATGCTGATGTCCGTGCCAAACGGGACCGTGGACTGTATGCTGGTTCCACTGATGGTTCCTGTTATATCCGACACTAGCTGGGAATTCCCAGCCGTGGTGAAAGAAAAGCCGGTTATGGCTTTAGAAGTATCCGGTACTACTGTGTCGGGAGCCACGGTAACGATAACGGCATATTCACGGCTGCTTCCGTCTTCAGCAGTTACGGTGTAGATGACCGGACTTGAGAAGTCGTTTTGGGAAATACCGCTCTCCTGAATCTCATCACCTGTTTTAACCGTTCCTCCGGTGATATTAAAGGTAGCGGTCAAATCGTTCAATCCTGAGCCATAAGGCAGGACTACATTTATATCACTTCCACTTATTTCTCCCAGGACATCTACGGATAATGAAGCGTTCCTCTCCGCCTCAAATCCGAAGGCAATGATGGCTTTCAGGGTGTCCCGGCTTTCCCTGGCAACAGTCACGGTGTATTCACGAGCAGCTCCATCCTGGGCAAAAACCAGATAGATGACCGGGACTGAAAAATCATTGACGCTCGCTCCGCTCTCCTGGATTGAGCCGCCGACTTCTACCCTTTCACCGGCAAACTCAAAATCAGCAATGAGACCGGCAGGGTCCGCTTCGGCCGGAAGTACGGCCGATATCGAGGCACCGGAAATATCCGCTGCCAGGTCAACGGGAAGACCTGGATTATCAGCTGCGGAAAAAGAAAAAGCAATAATTTCTTTAGTGGTATCCATGTCGGCAGAGGCCAAAGAAGTGGCCACTGTATATTCTTCGCTGCTGCCGTCTTCGGCAAATACCGTATAGACAACCGGATTGGTGAAATCATTGGCGGAGATCCCGCTTTCCTGCACCACGCCATCTGCCTCTGCCCTTTCCCCGGTGATAGTAAAAGTGGCTATGAGAGTGGTGAGATCAGTCCCGGCCGGAAGCACGGCCGATATACCGGTTCCATTGATGATCCCTGCCACGTCCTCAGAAAGACCCTCGTTATCAGCCGCGGAAAAAGAAAACGTTGTTACTTCCCTGGAATTGTCCACTTGTTCAGACTCCAAGGTAATGATTACGGTATATTCCACGCTGCTGCCGTCTTCGGCAGTCACCGTATAGATTACAGAATTGGTGAAGTCGTTTTCCGTGACTCCGCTCTCCTGAATCACATCGCCTACCTTAACTGTACCGCCGGTGATATTAAAGGTGGCGGTCAACCCGCTCAGGTCCGCGTCGGAGGGCAGCAAAGCTCGTATCTCTGTTCCCTCCAATACCCCCATGATCTCTTCGGACAGTTTTGAATTTTTATCTGCTTCAAAACCAAAAACGATTATGGATTTTGAGGTGTCCAGGCTTTCCGGAGCCACTAAAATGGTTACCGTATACTCCCTTGAATTTCCATCCTCCGCTATCACCGAGTAGATCAGCGGATATGAGAAGTCATTTTCCGTGACGCCGCTTTCCTGCACCACGCCGTCAACGTCTGTCCTTTCCCCGGTGATATCGAAAGTGGCTGTGAGGGCGGTGAGATCCGTTCCGGCCGGAAGCACGGCCGATATACCGGCTCCGGTAATGATCCCTGCCGCGTCCTCAGAAAGACCTGCATTATTCGCCGCGTAAAAGGAAAACTCAGTCATTTCCCTGGAAGTGTCCGGGTCTGCGGAGGCAACGATTACCGTCACGGTATACTCCATACTGCTGCCGTCTTCGGCAAACACCGTATAGACTACCGGGTCTGTGAAATCATTGAAGGTAATTCCGCTTTCCTGTGCCAGGCCCTCTACTTCCACAGCCGCGCCCCGGAAAGAAAACAGGGGGGCCAGGCTGGTTACATCAGTTCCGGATGGCACTGTTACGGTAATGGAGTTGCCGGAAATTTCCGCCGAGGCGGTATAACCGATGGCCTCATTGGCGGCTGCCCGAAAGGAAAACGAGACCATTTCCTTTTCACTCTTTTGCTCAGGCGGATCGCTTAAGCCGGTTTGCACCAGACAGCCCGACCAAAAAAATGCCGCGGCAGCCACAGCGGCGGTCATGATAATAGTTTTCATCTTACCCCCTTATTCCCCAAAAGGTATATCAAACCCCAATCCTGTATCCTTCAAAGCAAGGATACCAGTCATTTTTTCATATCACTGGTACAGCGAACGGTATGAATCTTGAAAGGCTGATACTCAATCCCCGATTGTATCTGAGTTATATGAGATAGCGGAATTACCCGGGAAGCAAATTATTCTTTGACCGGGTCTCTAGTTAGTTTACTATTAATTTTTTATAAGGGACAACAATTTGTTTTATTTTTTTTCAGGCTCTACCTGCTGTCAATTGAGCCTCATTCCCGACCGAGCGTGTATTTTGCAACTTTTTATAAACAAAGGTGTTACAAAATTATATTAAAATATATTTAAGGTGGGGCCATCACATCTCGGATGTAGGAGAGACCCAACTACAGTGGTCCCTGACGGCGAGTCCGCAATGACGGTACCTGGACCAGGTACTTTTTACCGCTTCCTGTGATAGCCCGGAGCCCCTACCCGGGCATTTCTCTGCTAAAGCGAAAAATACAACCTGAGCCAGTCTTTCAAGTCCTCAAAGTCAACCACGATTCCCGTGGATATTAAGAAGCCTCGCATATTGTCGGAGAATCCCGGTCCGGCTATGACTACTATTCCCTTGATGGGCCAGGCCTTTATGTCCTGGATTGTGGATGGTATTTTTTCCTCGGCTGTCCCTGAGGCCCCCTGGTATTTGCATTCAATCCCCAGCTTCATGCCGGTCCTGGTATCGGTCAGCACCACATCTATTCTTCTTTTCGCACCCCAAATTCTTCGACCTACTTTCACCTCTATCTCAGCTTTTAATCCGAGATCCTCTGCCAGATCAACCACCACCCTCTGCAGTTCCTCACCGTTCTTCACGGCTTTCATTCTTCCTGCCATCTGCCTATTCCTTTCACCCCTGTTTCCAGGCGGCTTGACAATCAGATATTGGATGAAATCCGTAACTAATTATAATAATTGGTGTTACAAAATCAACTTGATATCGCTATTCAAGGAATGCCGCCTGTATTTCAAACTCTTTACAGGGACACAATGAACAGGCACATCAAACGAACTCTTATTTCCGTGATTTCCTATGAAAAATGAACCGAAGTAAGATATTTTTAACCGGGTGAGGAACAGCACCACAATGGGTATGCAATGAGTAAAAAAAAACCGGAATCTATGATCTCCATAAAAACAGGTGAAGAATGCCAGATTATCCGGGAATACTGGTTCTACCTGGAAAATGAAAATGGCCTGGCCCCTGAATTAATTGAGGATCTGGACGGGCTTTACCGGAAATTCAGTTTTGGGCTTTCTTATGTTCTGACCAGGGAAAAGGATGGGGATGCCGTTACCTTCGAAAAAGAGCTCATGGCTCTGGAAAAGAAATATCAGCTGGAAAAAATCGATATCAATGATGAAATAACAGAAGAAGGCCGGGAATTGCGTCATTACGACATAGATCCCAAAGAAGGAGATTTCCTTCCTTTTACTTTTGCGAGCGATCTTTCCGTACTTTGGAAGAAATCCGGTTTTGGGGTGAGTTTCCATATATTCAGAGAAGTAGATAGCCTTACAGGGCAAATGGAGGATAAACTGGCATGGATCAGGGAGAAATTCCAGGTGGCAGATGAGGACTTTGACATTGAGAATTACCAGGCCGGAGATATTGAAATGGTGGAAAAAGGTGCGGACTCCCAGTGCTATTTTTTATGGCCGGACGAATCCGTAAGTTTCTCCAGCCAACTGACCAGCGACCTGCAGTCTTTAAGGGAAAAATTTTCATTTGATGTCTCCTACACCATTGCCAGGGAACTGGATGCAGAAACCGGATCCCTTGAGGCTGAGTTAAAAAGAATGATGGATGACTATAACCTGTTTTTCCTGGACGAACAGGAAGACATCGATGAATCGGAAGAAGGCGACCTGGTAATTAGATCGTATAACCTGCAGCGCATAGAAGGAGACGACCTGGCCCTTGATTTTGTTACAGAGCTTGCGGAAACCAAAAACCGATTCGGCATGGATGTGGATTACCTGCTGGAGAGACAGCTTGATGACCGCTCCCCGGAATTTGAATCACACCTGAAAAAACTGGTTAAGAAGTATGAGATGGAAGAAGAGTGACGGATAAAAAAGACGGGATGGACAGGATGGAATGGACTGAAGAAATCATGTATATCCCGTTTTTTTTACCCGGACACTAATGGTACATTCACCTCTAACAAAAAGAACAAGAATGCCGGGAGCTTTTTTATGCAGATTCCAGAAAGACGCTTCTTAAAACTATTTCTTCTCATATTGAGCTGCTGGGCGGTATATGCCCAGGGCCAAACCCAGGGGCGGGGGAAAAAGAAATTCGCCATTGATGAGATTCAAGGCGATATTCAGATAAAGCAGCACTTTAACAAGCTGAAAACCCTTGCCGGACAACCTGGTGCGGGGTCCCGGGTAAAAATCCTCTGCGCCAGGGGTCATTCTCTGAACAATGAACTGCGACAGGCAGCGCAGCTTTATTCACAGGTCGCCAAGGAAGATATAAAGGCCCTTCAGGGAAACCTGGATGCTATCCGCGTACTTTTTGCCCGGAAGAATTACTCCCTGACCATCAAGCTGGCGGATAATTATCTGCATTACAAACCCAGGGATAAGGAGATACGCGAAATCCAGTTGAAGTGTTATGAGAACACAAAGGCCGGCAATAATAAAATGCATCAAGCCATAAGTGATCTGGTCAAGGTCGATCCTGAGAATAATAACTGGTGGCTGAAACTGGCCAGGCTAGACCGCGCCATGGGAGATAATGCCTCCGCTATCAAGCATGCTAAATCCTGGGTGAAACACCATCCCCAGTCAGTGGAAGGATACAAGTTGCTGAAAGCTTTAACGGCCAATAATAAAAAAGAAAGCCGGACTCATGCCATGGCCCTGGAAAAGCTGGTGGAGTTGGAACCGGGGGGCTCTTCAGTTGATAATCTGAAGCTGGGCCTGCTGAGATACGAGGAGGGAAATCTCCAGGAAGCGGAAAAACTGCTGGCCAGGGCCGCTAAGTCACATCCAAAAAACGCTGAACTATGGTATAAGCTCGGCAAGATCCGCTCTCAACCCCAGTTCAAGAGCACCGGCCGGGAAGAATATAAAAAGGCTTACGAACTTGAGCCGAGCAGGCATGAATACGCCCAGGCCTATGGAGAACAATTAAACGGCAACAAGGAAATAAAGGCCAACCTGAAGCTGTTCCGCCAGATATGCGGGAAATCCGCCTCCATGATGGACCGGGTCAAGCTGGCCAAATCGTTTTTCCTGAATAAAGAATATGCCTCATCGGCTGAGGAATGGGAAAAGGTTCTGAAAATGGATTCAAGCTTTATCGAAAGCGAGTCAATGGTACTTGAGGCCCTGTTAAAAGCCGGAAGGCATGACCAATTACTGCCGGTCTATGAGCGTAAACTAAAAAATGACCCTGACAACCTTGAAAGTTTGGAAATCGTCCTGGAGATTTATCGTAAATCCGGGAACAAGGACAAATCTCTCGCTGTGCTGGAAAGAATCGTTGAACTGGACCCCGGGCACAAGGATTACAAGCAGCAGCTGGCAGAGGAATATAAAACACAGGACAAGAGTGACAAAGCCATAGAGAACTTTAAGGAACTGGTTTCCCAGAATCCCGATAATAAGCACAACGTGATCGCCCTTTACGAATTGACCAGGCAGCAGAGCGATTCGGGAAGCATGCTGCGAGCTCTGGAAATGATAGTGAAGCTGCCAAAAGCAGAAAGGAAGTATAAAAAGGATTTGGGACTCATGCTGGTGAACATTGGTGAATACGGCAGAGCTAAAAAATTTTTACAGGAATGTGTTTCAAAGAAAAAATTCGATGAGGACATATCTTACGGCCTGTATCGAATCCATCTGGCCCAGAAAAATAAAGCTCAGGCACGAAAGACGCTGAGGACCATTTATGAAAAAGTGCCCTATGACAAAAAATACGTCTATCCCATGGCCCGGCTGGAGGCTGAATCAAATAATTTTAAAGCTGTAGTCGAGATTCTGGAGCAAACGACTGTTAAACCTGAACTCGATGAGGAAATGTCTTTCCTGCTGCTGATAGCATATATCCAGACAAAAAATATAAAAACCGCGGCGAAATACGGGCAAAAGCTTATGAAAAAATACCCCGAGAGCGCTAAAAGTTCCTTGAGTCTGGCGACATTATTCTTTGAACAGAAGAAGATAAAAGCGGCGAAAGAAATCCTGAATCATATCAACGAAACCAAGCCCTCACCTGCCGTTGACTACTATCTGGGATTGATTGCCCATCGGGAAAAAAACTGGAAAAAGGCAATTGAATTGTTAGAAGGGGCTGGAGATTACAACCAGAAGATAAACTTTTACCTGGGCAGCGCTTTTCAGCACTCCGGGAAATACCGGAAATCTGTAGAGGCTTATAAAAAGTATTATGCCAACAGGAAAGCCACTCTTAATACCGCCCGTGAGCAATACGGGGAAAAAAATTATCCTGCGGCCGTCGTGCTGTATACCAAAATAGTGAAATCGGAAAAGAAAGATCCAAAGGTCTGGGAAGAATACGGTATATCGCTGCTGGAAATCGGTGAAATCTCTCAAGCTCGAACAGCCTTTAAAAACGCCGTCCAGCTGGGTTCAAAGGGAAACCGCTTACTGATTAACCTGGCGAAAATCCAGATGGAAGAAGGCGACATTGACGGCGCCGAGGAGTCATTGACCGGCATTGTGGGACAAAAAGAAGATGAGCACCAGGTGTATCAGCTGCTCGCCCGGATATCCATTATGAAAAAGGAATTCATACTGGCCCAGAATTATCTCATCATGGCCCTCCGGTATGATGAGGGCAACGTGGAATACTCAGCGGACCTGGGAAAATTATACTATGCCAATAATGATCTGAAGGAGGCCATCAGGGTTTTCGCCCCCGTGAGCTCAGAGCTGCCGCCTGACGCTCGGATGGATTATGCCGATGCGCTGATCCGCACGAAAAAGATAGGGAGCGCCATTGAGGTATACAGGGCCATTTATAAGCAGCAGCCTTCAGCTGAGTTAGTTTCCAGGCTGGTGGATTTGTACACCGAAACAAACAATCCGGATGCGGCCCTGGGGCTGGCGAAGAGCTCGGATTTTGCCGATGAACCGGGGATTCAGGTGGCTATTGCCAAGGCCGAGCTGGCCCAGGGCAAGGTGACCGAAGTGCAGAAAAGGGTAAAAAAATGGATTTCAAAATACATGAAGAACCCGGAACACCGCTTTTTGAACGGCCTGTGTTATTATAAGCGCATGAAATTCGAATTGGCCAGGGGAGAATTCCGCGCCGCCATCAAATACCGGACTGAATATCCCGAAGCCAGGTATTATATGGGGCTTTGTGAATTAAAGTTGAAAAATTTAAAATCCGCCGGTAAAGCTTTTGAGTACCTGTGCGAAAGCGAGGAAAAGAATTGGAATGCCAAAGGACATCTGGGTCTTGCGCGAATCTTCGAGATTGAAAAAGATTTCAAGAACATGGAAATGCATCTGAAAAAAGCTGTGAAGCTCGCTCCATCAGCGGAAGTCTATAACCAGCTGACCCTGGCGGCCTTAAAAAACAAACGGCAGAAAGAGGCCGGAATCTGGGCGGCCAAGGCCCTTGCCCTGTCGCCGGAAGATCCACGGTCCGTAATTTCAAAAGCTGAAGTCCTGCTGGCAGCGGGCAAATCCGGACCGGCCCTGAAGATAGTCAACAAAGCCCTGAAGGAAAATCCCAATTCCTGCGATCTCATGATCGCCCTGTGCAAGGTGTTCTGGAAAAAGGGAGAAGACAAAAAGGTGTTCTCCCACAGCACCCGGGCAATGGAATTATGTCCGGAACATGAAATGCCGTATTTTTTCCTGGGACAGGTCGCCCATGGCCTGTTTGACGAAAAGGAAGCCAGGAAGAATTTTAAGCTGTTCCTGAAAAACGGCGGTGACAAGGAAATGCTGCCGAAGAAGTATTAGCGGCCTCCGGTGTTTTGCGGCAGACGCAATCAGTACCATGAAAGAGGTTACCAGATTATTTCAGATTACTCTGGAAAAGAAAGCAATTGCGGATAACCGGTTCGGCTACAAAAGAGCTTGGGATTCTGTCACCCTAGGCTTCCGAGATAAAGCTCTCTATCAGCTGTTCACGAACATCTTCTTCGGACCACATGAAGGAAAAAGAAAAGACATTGCGGTTATTGACGAAGACCTCATACCTGGGTGAATTGAAATCATAACCGATGGTCTGGCACACCAGTTCCAGGTAGTTATAATCTATCAGGCTGTTTTTCAAGGCGCTCTTATCAAAATGCACGAAGAGCTCTGTCCTGGACACGTGAATGGAGAACACGTATTCATCCTGCCGCAGGCGGCAGGTGTGATTTGACCCGTTATGCGGATTGCTGAGTTCAATGCTGTAGATGATCCGCTCATAAAGGGCCCTGAAAATTTCCAGGGTTTCCATGCCGAACCAGTCCCGGTTGCACATGGCCCATTTTACGGCGAAATCAGGTGAAAGCGCTATCAGGAAATCGTCCCAGACGTCCCCGGGTCCGAGGATTTTCAGGGTGTCGATAGCGGTATAATCAACTCCTTTTACAGAGAGGATTTCCTCCTGAATTCTCTTTTTAAAAGGCATGATAAGCGCACCTGCATCAATTATACAACAAAAGCGGGAAAAACGCCTGTGATTTGGATCACACCGGCAGGGAGAATAAAAAAACCAGTTTGAGAAAGGCGAAATCGGAAGGAATCGGGCGCTTTTAGACGCCATTACCATCAGGTATCAACCTCATTTCAGGTAACCCGGAGGCTCTCTAAGCCTACTCTCCCCCTTCACGCGTCCGTTTGCTGAATTCTTTAAGCTTTGATTTCACGAACACGCGCCACATCATCATCACATCATATTTTATGGCGTCCCTGTACGCATCCTCAAAACTCATCCCGGAGAATTTCATTTTATAGGCCCCGGACATCACCCCAGTCCGTTCCGAACCCCGCCGGCAATGAAAGAAAACCGGGTTCTCATCCTTGTCCTTAATCGCCTCAAAGAAACGGACAAAAGCCGCATGATCGTAGGAAGCATAAATCTCCCAGGGTATATGGACATATTCCATTCCCAGGGACTCCACCTTCCCCCGCTCGTCTGCCGCCAAGTCCTCTTCGGTCCTGAAATTGATGACTTTTTTTATGCCCAGGTCTTTTAAGAACTGATAGTCCTTCGGGTCCGGCTGTGCGCCGCGGAAAAGGTTCTTATCCACTTCCGCGAACCTTTCTATGGGAGCTTTCCCAATATCAGCGCCCTGGCGGAATCCGCTTGCCGAAAGGATCACGACCAGACCAGCGCAGACAGCTGCCCCGCGGACATACCTATGAGGCACGGTTCAGCCTCCTCTTCAGCCAGGCCAGCCCGATGAAAAAGATAATGCTCACCGTAATGATGACAATCGAGAAGATGTTGAAATAGGTGATGATATAATCCTTGATATGGGGTCCGACAAAATAAAGCAGGGCGCTCACTGAACAGAAACGCGCTCCCCTCGCAAAGAAAGAAACGATGACAAATTTCCTGAAATTAATTTCAAAAATCCCGCTGCAAATGGCAAACAGCTTAAAGGGCACCGGCGTAAATCCCGCCACCGCCACGGCCCAGATGCCGTATTTCTTATAGCTCTTCTCCACCGTGTCCACTATCTGTTTGTGGGTAAATTTTTCCAGTATCGGCCTGCCCCCGAACTTGCCCAGTGAGTATCCAAAGGCCCCGCCGCAGGTGGAGCCGATGGTGCTGAAAAAGGCGAAGAAAAAAGCCCATTCGGGTTTGAACACGCATACCGCCACCAGGAAAAAGTCATGGGCTCCGGGCAGAAACGACGATTCCAGAAAAGAGTGAACGGTCAGGAGCACTGGCGCCCAGGGAGTGTTGACAAACTGGATAAAAAATTCGGCTAAGCGGTCCATGATGGATATGTAGAAAACAAAAGGTTAATCTACCTGCATTATAGTGTAACTAATTGCGAATTGTTTCGCAAATTCCCGGCCACATCACCGGCCGAAACTCCTTGCAGCAGGAATTTTCTATTTTACTGATGCCCATTTCTTAGGGCAGGTTTTTTTCTCGCGCAGAGGCGCGGAGACGCAAAGGAAATATATTTTAATCACATTTTTCATATGAGTCTGCCCACCGGTTTAAAGAGTAAAGGACCAAACACACAAAAAACCCCATTGATTTTTAGTGTGTTTCGTGTTTTTAGTTGTAAAAAAAAATGATCCAATTTTCTTTAAATTATTTCACTCCCCTCTCCGCGTCTCCGCGCCTCTGCGCGAGAAGAAAAAAAACACATCTGAGTTTCAGCGCAAGAAAACGTACCAAATCAACAGGCAAACCAGTCCTTTTAATCTTATCCGCCTTAATACTTACCCTGCTCATCTCTGGATGCGCCAAGAGCCCTCCCCCGCCCAAAGCAGAGGGCGGAAGATACGAACCGGCAGGTTCCTACCAGGACGACCTGGCATATGGTCCGGCCGCGGTTGATAATGCCTCCATGGACGCCCCCGCTTCCATGATGGCCGAGCCTGCCCCCATGGCCGCCCCGGCCAGGAGGGGACGGGCCATGTCTAAAATGCAGCAGATGGAATCCCGCGCCATGCCGTCCGGCGGTTCCGGGGAACTGACTGCTCCCAAAGCCCAGCCCCAGGGTGCCGCGGAAAAACGCATGGTCTATTACCAGGGCAGCATAACCCAGCGCGCCACCGACCCGAAAGTCATCGTCGACTCCGCCATAGCTTATGTGAAGTCCCTGGAGGGCTACGTGGAAAGCCAGATGAGGAACACGGTGGTGCTGCGGGTGCCTGTGGACAGGTTTCAGGACGCTTTTGACAGCCTGCTGCAATTCGCCACTGTCCTGCGCAAATCCATCTCCGCCCAGGACATAACCGAAGCCTATCAGGATAATGAGCTGAGGCTGAAGATAGCCAGGGCCACTCTGAACCGCCTGCAGGAATTGTTGAAAAAAGCTGAGAAGGCCGAAGATAAACTGCGCCTGCTCAGAGAAATTAAACGGGTCTCCGAAAACCTGGAACAGCTGGAAAACCGCAAGACCATGTTAAAGACCATGGCTGATTTTTCCAGGATAACCCTGACGGTCAATCCTCACAGGCCCATGGCCCGGCTCCCCCGGCAGCGAGACATCGCGGCCTTTGCCTGGATAAACAAGCTCGACCCCTTTGCCGAACCGGTAAAGTACAAGGGCGACTACCTGGAGTTCGCCGCGCCCGAGGGATTGGTGGTGCTGGAAGACAAAAAGTACTGGGAGGCCGTGAGCGCGGACGGTGTGCGGTTCCGGGTCCGGCAATTGAAAAATAATCCCAAAGGAACTACCGGATTCTGGTTTACCTGTATCAGGGAAAGGATAGCGGAGAGGTATAAGGACCATAAGGAACTCGACGCGGGCGGATTCAAACTGCTGCAGTCAACTTCCTTTTCCAAAAAGCCCTATGTATATGTGGTGGGCGTCCGCGAGACAGACAAATACCTGGAGGTGGTGGAGATCTATTACCCGTCGGCAGACCAGGAAAAAAGACACAGCGCCGCCATCGTAAAATCAATCACAGCGGGGACCTTGTGAGGCCCGGGGCCTTTCTTAAAATCCTGTTTGCCGCGGCCGCCGCAGTGTCCCTCGGCATAGCCTCCCCCTTAATATCCATCCGGGCCAGCCTGGTGATAAAGGTGAACGACAAGGATGAGGCATCTAAGGCCTTAATCGATTGGGTAGAGTCCCGTCAGGGATATTTCACCAATTATTCCGGGACCGCGGTCACCTTCAAGCTGCCCAACCAAAGCGTTGACTCGTTCCTGGTGAGGTGCGACTCACTGGGACTGGTGGCCGACAAGAACTATGAGACCCAGGACCTGACCCTGGACATAGGCCGGAAGGAAGCCAGCCTGAAGGCCAAACAAAAACTGCTGGAAGACTACTATGATATCCTGCACCAGGCCAGGCTGGGAAAGGTGATGGAAGTGGAACGCGCCATTGTGAACCTAATCGCTGAAATCGAGCGTGACATGGGCAAGTTAAAAGTGATGCGGCACAAGACGGAAATGGCGGACCTCACCGCCAGTTTCCAGTTCATCGACCGCTCCCCTCCCGTCCCTGAAGGCGACTCGCCCTTTACCTGGCTGAACCATCTGGACCTCATCCAACTGAGAGAAGATTTTGAAGGAACCCAAAGGTAACATGAAGCTCCTGCTGACCGCGGCCTTATCCATACTACTCTGGGGCTGCGCCGGCTTCCAGGCCCCACCTCCCGCCGGCTTTGCCGAATACAAGGGAAGGCTGGTGTACCGGGCCGTCAATCCCGGCGGCGTGGTCTACCGCGTGAAGACCACGGACAACGAGCCTTACGCTGAACTGAAGTTCTGGCGCGAAGCCATGATAAGCAGGATGAAAGACGCCGGCTACAAAGTCATCGACACCACTGCCATATCCATAAGCGGCAAACAGGGCGCCCTGCTGGAAATGGCCGCCCCCATCGGCAACCTAGACTACAGCTACCTGGCCGCCATTGTCCCCGGAAAAAAGAAAATCCTCATCGCCGAAGCCTCGGGCAAGGTAAAAGACCTCCAGGCCTGCCGGCAGCAGTTAGTGGACGCGATGAAGGGGATTAGCTTTTAAATCCAGGTCCCGCCGGAAATTATTAGTCGGCGATTGTAGTAAGTTACGGGGAAAGCGTTATAATACAATCGGTCAATAACAGTCATATTTGTACAATTTCTTCCTTGAAAATCGGTTATTGACATACGGATATTCAATATGCTGTTTTTCAAAAGCGGAAAACGTTTTAGTAATGCTTCTGAGAAATGCCTTTCACGGGCAGATCCTCATGATTCAGGTTATTTTTTGGAAATCATGCACATTATTGGGACGAATAATTGGCATATATTCACATTATTGGGACGAATAATTGGCAAAACGTGTAGATTTTATCTATAATAAGATTATGAAAAGGGACGCTTATCACCTTCTATTAAACTGGAAAAAGGCCAAAAAACGAAAGCCGCTTATTTTAAAGGGGGCAAGACAGACCGGAAAAACCTTTTTATTGAAGGAATTCGCAAGAGAAGAGTATAAAAACTGCCATTATTTCAACTTTGAGGAAACCCCGGAGATTAAAGATTTTTTCATAAATAATTTAAAACCTGAGAATATCCTACCCAATCTCGCGCTTTATTCAAAAAAGGAAATTAAAGCTGAAAGCGATTTAATCATCTTCGATGAAATCCAGTCTTGTGAAGCTGCATTGACATCCCTGAAATATTTTAACGAAAGCGCGGACACCTTTCATATTGCTTCTGCAGGTTCATTATTGGGCCTAAAGTTATCAGGCAGCTCATCATTTCCCGTTGGGAAGGTTAATTTTTTAAATCTATATCCTATGACGTTCTCTGAGTTCTTGAATGCCATTGACGAGCGGCAATACAGGAAACTTATTGAGGAACTGAATCCACAAAAAGGCCTTTCCGTTATTTTTCACAATCAGCTGATTAGCCACTTACGCAGCTATTATTTTACCGGAGGCATGCCTGAGGCGGTAAAAGAATATCGTGATACAAAAGATCTTACAGAAGTCCGCAACATTCAAAGGGAAATCCTGACAACCTTTGAACTTGATTTCGCCAAACATGCCAAAGCCGTGGATATTCCTAAAATTTCATTGATCTGGAATTCCATTCCCGGCCACTTATCACGAGAAAACAAAAAGTTTGTCTTTTCCGCTGTGAAAAAGGGCGCGCGGGCGCGTGATTATGAAAACGCGCTTCAATGGCTTTTGGACACCGGCTTGGTTTACAAGTCCTGTGCGATAGAGCGTCCCCGGCCTCCGCTCAAAGCATTTATGGAAAAAGATATTTACAAAATATATCATTTGGATGTTGGCCTGCTCGGCGCCATGGCAAATATCAGTCCGGAGATATTATTACAAAAGAATACTCTATTCGGTTCCTACCATGGCGCTTTTGTGGAAAATTACGTTGCTTCCCATTTAAAAGCCGACCTTGACGCGCCGCTGGTATATTGGAGAAGCAGTGGAAAAAAGGCCGAAATAGATTTCCTTATCGAACATAAAGGGCATATATACCCGCTTGAGGTGAAAGCCGGCATCAACCCCAAAAGCAAAAGCCTGAAATCTTATGACACTTTCTTTCATCCGCCCAAACTTCTCAGGACCACCCTGCTGTCGTTCCAGGCCGGTAACAACATCCTCAATATACCCCTTTATGCCATACAAGAGCTGGACAGGTTAATGGAACATTTAAAATAAAAACCTCGCTGGACTTAACCGGGCCAATACATCCAGGAAATTTAAAGTGCTCCGCCCACACACAGCTTAGTATTGGGCAACATACTACTACCCAGCAAAATCTGTGGGTAAAGATATTGAAAGACATCTCCTTTTTTCCACACCGGCTTCATTCCGGTAAGATGGAGGAGACAAATATGCATCCTCACTGCAAATATGTCTTCTATGTCTTGACCGGAATCCGGACGGAAGAACATATATTGTCCGGCCCCTTTCCGGCATGCTCTTTGAGAATTTCATTGTGCAGGAAATGTTAAAGACGTTATACCATGCTGGTCAATCTCCCAACTTCTTCCTTGAAAATCGGTTATTGACATACGGATATTCAATATGCGTTTTTCAAAGGCGGAAAACGTTTTAGTATTGAAATTAAATACCGGGACGCTCTCACAAGTACCAAGTCAATGCGTATCGCCATCAAGGATTTAGTTTTGTCCAGACTCTATATCATATGTCCTGGCGAAAAACAATATACTCTTGACCGTCAGATAACCGTTCTCCCCGCAAGTGAGCTGCCTGCTCAACTATGCTTCTGAGAAATCCCGGCTACAGCTACCTGGCCGCCATTGTCTCGGGAAAAGAAAATCCTCATCGCCGAAACCTCGGGCAAGGTCAGTGGCGTTATGTAAAATGCTTATTGTTTCCTACTGAAAAAAACCAAGTTGAGAAATAACTCCGGTGATTACAAACACGATTCCAATAATTGCTATAAATATCTCCTGAATTTTAACAATTTTTTTTTCAAATTTTTTTACTGTCTTTTTATCTGTTTTTTTTGATACCTTGCCTGAAATACCTGGTTGGATCCTGTTTTGAAATTCTGTGATTTTCTTTCTAAAAATAATTGCAGTTAATCCAAATATGATACTTATTTCTTCCATGAAGCACTCTTCAAAGTTATTTCTTTTCCCAAGACCAAAAAAGATTGAGGCTTCCTCCAGGCGTCATTGCCCCAGCTTCTGTAAAACGTCCATCGTCCTCTCCAAAAGTATAACCTCGTTGAAATCCCATTCCTGCAGAAAGTGAAACTGCGACATTTAATCCTTCAGAAGCTGATTTATCTGAAACAGTCCAACCATAATTAACGGCCGGCCCTTTCGAAGGTGATATTGATACACCAATGTAGGGATATTGGGTGCCACCAGGATTAGTCATTACACCACCATATAATCCAAAGCTACCAATGAATCCACCGACAGCCATTCCTATTGGGTTACCCCCAGTCATCAGACCACCTATCAAAACACCATTCAATGTTCCAATGGGCGTAATTGAAAGGTTAAAATCAGAATACCCCCTAGCACACAATCCAAAAGGATCCACATACACCATAGGATTGTTCCAGCCGTAACCAAAGAGGTTTGCGTCGCCCCCGTTATAGCCTATGGGGTCCTCGGAAATGAACCGGCCTTCTCTCGCCGAGTAGTAGCGGGCGCGCATGTAGAACATGCCGTTATAATCGTCCATAACGCCCAGGGCGCCGCAGAAGGTGAAGGGGTTGTCCACCGGCAATGATCCCATTTGGGTGTACTCACCGAAAGGCGTATATGAATAAGCGGTCACAACATTCTGGCCGATGTCGGTAATTGCGGCGGTATTGCTGTTTCCGTCAAAATGATAGTAATATGCCTGTCCGCTGCTCGTTACCATAGCCATCAGGGAATTGCCGTAGATGTAATACTTTGAAATATTGCCGCTTTCATCTGTTTCTGCAAGCAATTCGTTGTTTTTCCCGTATATATACCTGGTGACGTTACCGCTACCGCGGATTGCCCTAAAGCGGCGGTCAAGTCCGTCATATTGATATTGAGCATAATATTGCTCGGCAGTACGTTCACTGACAACGATGTTAAGCCGACCCTTGCTGTCGAAATCGTAAACATAATAACGCCCGCAAGCCTCCGATCCGCTGCAGAATTTTGAGTACTCATTTATCTGTCCTTCATTATCATAAGTGAAGGACTCATTTTCGTAGGGCCACATTGAATTTTGCGCGCTCGTCATCCTCATCTTTTTATTGTCATAGTAGTAAGATATCTCGGCATCGACCATGTCAAGGTTATGGGTAGTCGCCAACTCATCGATCGACACAGGGTTTCCCTCAACGTCGAGCACGTAACTGTACTCCGCTATTGGCCCGCCATCAGAACGATTATGGGCAACTTTCGTAAGCCGCCCGGCATCGTCATGATCATACACCGCCACCACGCCGTTAAATTGCTTCGACTCTATGATGGCGCCGTCAGCGTCATATTCATAAGTTGCTGTGTTTCCGCTCCAATCCGTGACGGTCTTTAACCTGTTGAGTTCGTCATAGGTGTAGCCGACCTCTTTTCCGTCAGGATAAACGATCTTCACCGTGTTTCCCAAAGCGTCATATTCATATTCAACGGTTCTATTATTCATATCATTTATGGAGATCACCCTGTCGGCCAAATCATAAGCAAAAGAAACGTCGCCGGGGCCATACATTTCGTCGTGCACGTTAATCAGACGGCCCGGCGCGTTGTAAGTAAATGTTGTAGTTGACTTGCCGTCGCTCACCGTCTTCAAGTCTCCCACAGGATAAAAGTCAAACAGCATGCTATTATTGTTCCTATCAAGATAATCGATTTGATTGCTCCCCTGATGAATGTAGGTAAATTGTTCATTGTTGCCGAAGGGATCCTGCCTTCCCGTCATCCGGCCTAAATAGTCATGGGAATAATAGGTGGTCGCGTTTGCCTGATCAGTCAACGACACCAACCGGTCCAGGTCATCATGAGAATAATGGACTGGCGGCGCCTGGTCGCCTTCCTTGGTCATAGAAACGTTATGATTGGCGTCATAACTTATTGTGGATATTTTTCCGGATGGAGATATGGTATTGATGAGATATCCGTCAGTGTCATATTCATATTGAGAGGTGTAGGAAAAAGATCGAACCGCGAAGACATTGTTGAGATTCTTTTCTGAATTTGGGAAAGAAAGAAGCGCGCAATTAAAGTTCATCTGTACAGATATGTGGAAAGCATATTTAAAGGTGATAAAACGGAAAGCCCCTCAGGCGCTTAATATCCTGGATAGATTTCATATCAAAAAGCACATGAATGACGGTGTTGATAAAGCACGGCGCAAGGAATCAGCCTCTTTAGAAGAAAGGGGATACGAGCCAATATTGAAAAAATCAAGGTGGGCGTTGCTTAAAAATCCGGAGAACCGTACTGAGAAACAAAACCTGAAAATGAGGGAACTCCTTCAGTACAGTTTAAAGTCGGTTAAAAGCTACTTGCTCAAAACTGAGTTTGAAAAGTTCTGGCGGTACAAGTCAGTGTTCTGGGCTGAGATCTTTTTAGATGAGTGGATATACAAGGTGATGCGTTCCAGAATCGAACCGATGAAAGAAGTTGCCAAGATGCTGAGGAACCACAAACTATTGATTATGAACTGGTTTAAAGTGAAAGGTGCCCGGCTTTCTTCAGGTCCAATAGAGGGTCTAAACAACAAAGCAAAAGTCACTATCAGAAAATC
>JBHPJW010000049.1:0-18536 GCA_042567505.1 Fibrobacterota bacterium | reverse complement strand
CAGCCCATTCAACCCACCCGGTACAGCATCCGAACATGGCAGCCATCCAATCCTTCGCACTTGATAAGCTTCAATTTTAAGTCTTTTGCGATATCATCGAACAGACCTTCCGGCTTGCCGCCTGAAACAACAGGAGTGATCAACAGGCTGAGCTCATTGACCAGGCCCTGGTCCAGGAGCAGGTTTGCCAGTACCTTACCCGTGTCGACTACCACGATCTTTACCTGGTACTTTTCGTTTAAGGCCTCGAGCGCCTTTTTCAGGTCCACCCGGTCCTGTCCGGCGGTGATGTATTCGTATTTTCGCTGCCTGAGGTAATCGAGGTAATCTTCCGGGGTGGTATCTGATACCAGCGCGATGACGTCCCGGCAGAACTCGAACCTTCGGAATACGTGCAGCATGCCCTTTAAGGCCCCCAGGCTGTCCACTATCACAAAGTAGGGAAGGGAGCTGTTTTTTTCCGGCCTGGCAAAGTCCTTTTCCTCTTCGGGGGCAAGGCCTCCTTCCGCTTCGATACCGGTCTTTACCGTGGCAGATCCGATGAGATGGGCATCGGCCCCGTACTGCCCGGCCACCTGGTAGTGCAGGCCCATGTTCACCTCTATGTTTATGTACGCGCCGTTTAGCGTGATGGAATTGTGCAGTATGACTTTAGGAAGCATGTTGTCCTTTGGTTCGAGTTAAAACCGGCCGATTGACAGCAGCACCAGCGTACAGGCGTTTTCGGTGATGATGCCCTTTGCCCTGGCGGCTTCCTCCAGTTCCGGATTTTCCGCGCCCGGGTTGAAGATGATGCGCCTGGGCGAGGCCGAGATGATTTCATCCGCCATAACGCTGGATTTTTCCGCCCTGAGGTACACAGAAACGGTGTCGACGGGTTCGGCAATGTCGGATATGGACGCAAAGACCTTTTGTCCTGATATGTCATGGAGTTTCGGGTTCACGGGGAAGACACGGTGCCCGGCCGCCAGCAGACGCTGCACAGCCAGGTATGATGTCCGTTCCGGATTGTCGGATGCTCCGATTACAACTGTGTTTGCCTGTTCCATATTTAGTTTTAATTTTAAACTTTTTCTTGAAAAATAACCAAAATTGGGTGGATTATCCATGAGGCGCCCTAATTCAGACCTGGGCGCGGAAAGGTTTACTAATGCGGACGCGGAAGTATCCCGGGAAGAAGTTCGGACCATGGTGGGTCAGGTGTTCCGGCCGGAATTTATCAACCGCCTGGATGATATCATCGCCATTAAACCGCTGGCCATGGAAAAGATCAGAACCATTGTGAAACTGCGTTTTGAGGACTTAAAGGAAAGACTGCGGAAGACAGGTATAACCGGCTGCCCTTCAAACACAGCTGCGGGGGAGATCGCTGAGCGGTCTTATGATCCCCGGTACAGCGCCCGTCCCATTCTCAGGTTCATCCAGGACCATCTGGAAATCCCGCTCAGCAGGATGCTGCTTGCCGGTGGACTGGAAAAAGGGGAAAGGGTGAGTATCGGTTTAAAAGGAGAAGGCTTCAGCTTCACTATTGAATCAGAAAACAATTACCAGAAAAAGGCGGCCTGATTGAATCTCCGCGCACCATGCGCGGAAGGACAAGAGCGGCCCCCTCTATCATCTTCCGGTTATTCTTCCGTGCTTCTCAGAGCAAAGTTGATAAAAAAACCGAGAAAAGCACTTGTGGCTACCAACACCAGGAAGACTTTTGCGAATTCAAGTGTTTCCATAACATCCCCCGTCAGTTACCTGAGGTTTTCATGTTCAAAGAAAACCATTAACTGATCCTTATACTGAAGATAATAGTATGGGTAAATCCGGGACATAGAAATCCTTGAAAAAAAAGTGCAAGTATGGAGGTTTTTGGGATTCTTTAGATTGAAAATAGAGTTAATTGAGTTTTTTATGTCTTTCGTAATCCTATCGCGGGTACCCAGGTATATCATTTTCCTCTTCCGTAAACGAGGCATTGCGCGCCTGGCTTAATTCCGGAAGGTTTACTCCGCTTTTATTTTCCCCCTGGCAGGCGGGTAACCTAAGAAAGTTCACCAATGTATATATCTAACGAGCGATAACATCCGAAAAAAATAATTTATTATGCAAGGGAGTTAACATCGGGAAACAGCAATGACGTGGCGCCCGTTGTATATTTCCCGCTTTTGCGGGAAACGGCAGAGAGAACATAGGGTTACCTGGTTTCCAGGTCAAGTATTATTTCAAGTAATTCGAGCGCGTTCCGGTCCGCCTCTCCGGCAAGTCCTTTCTCGCCCGCGGCTTTGTGATCATTGGCCTTTAAACCTTTACCCTTGTCCCGTTTAAATGCCATGGTTTTCCCTGACTTTGCCTTCAGCTTCATGTCCACCCTGATCCCTGCCCGGCTGAGGCGGCCCTGGGTTCCGTCTTTTACGGCCCGCACGCTTCCGGACACGATGATATCGGCTTTTTGTTTTGAGACGAATTGAACGTTTCCCTGATGTCCCAGCAATCCCCTTAACCTTTTTATGTATACATCAGAAGAACTGCCAATATTTTTTTCCTTTATATCCAGGTATACTCCGGGAGAAGGCCGGTTTACCTCCACAGCGGCAAAGGGCAGGGTCAGGTCATACTGCCTGATGAGGCTGTCGCCCCCCGAGTGATGGGGGACAATCTGAATGATTTTTTTCCCCGGGAACCCGGGCCGTGTGAGTTTAAAGACAGCCCTTCCATCGCTGCCGGTCTTAACCGGAGACGTGTATTTCCAGGTAGTGTCATCTGCCAAGACTTGCAGGGGAAATCCGGCCAGGGGCTGGTCCTTGTTAATCACCACGACTCTGATATCAACCCTGCTGTTTTTGTCCGTGGAAAAAGAAAGCTCAGGGCTGTCCGGAATTATCTGGACGTACTGCAGAAGACCCCGAAGTTTCCGTGCCAGGAACCTGTCCAGGGATTGGATCTTCCCCTCCAGTTTCTGTGACAAGCCAACGCTGACTTCTTCGCCGCACACTTTGTAGGATACATTGGCGTCTTTGAATGGCGCGGAGATTTCCAGGGCGGACATATAACCGACATACCTTTCCTGGATTGACCTGCCCAACGCCTCAGTGTAAAGCGCCAGGGCATCATCCACCGCCTGTTTCAGCGGCCCATGTATGGAGCCGTAGTATTTCCGCCGGGAAAGGCGGTAGAGCACATGCACATGTTTCTTCTGGTAAAAGGGTTTGTCTACCTGTTCGTGGCCCTCTATCTTTATTTCCGGCACCCTGGCTATTACCGAGTTGATGTAATCACTGCTCCAGCTCTTGTCTTTTTCAGCCACCTGGTACCTGGTTTCACTTGATATGAATACGGATATTTGCTGCCTTATGTTGTTAAGGGCCTCGTTCCTGGCCGCGTTCAGGTCATTGGAAGCATTTCCCGTCCTGGGCACTTTGGCGTGTCCGTAGAAAAAGCAAGGGTCGGAAGGGACTTCAGATATCCATTTCGGCTCACCCTTGCTCAGGGCTGGGGAAGCGAAAAGCAGTAATAAGCAGACGGTAGTCAATAGGAGTTTGGATTGGTTTCGAGATTTAATTAGAACGCGGATGACGCGGATGCGGCGGATTTTCGCGGATCTAAAATTCAATATATTCCTCTTATATTATTACCAGATTTGTCTCCTCAGGGGGATAGGGGGGCCTCACACCTATCTAATACCTGACCCTCCACATTCCATGTTACCATTATTCCCACCGTCTTGCTAAGGTATTTTTATACATGGAAGAGTCTTTCAGCGCTTCACACGTGTTCTTAATGATTTTGTGATGCACCCGGATCTTACAGGCTAAGAGGGCCTTTTTACCTCTCATTGCTAAGTAATTGTATTTCAGCGTCGGTTAAAACCCTGTTATAAATACGGATTTCATCAATATACCCTTCCCATCGATAACCTCCGCCTATATGCTGTCCAATATAAAGTATCCCGGAACCCGCCACGGAAGGCCCGCAACTTTCACCTGTAGTTAAAACTCCGTTAACATAAAGAAGAACATTGCTGCCATTATTAATTGCTACAACATGAGACCATTCGTTGTGCTGCCCGGCTGCATATGCAAGTTTCCAACCGCCTGAGTAAAATGAACCGCCATATTGACCGCCATAAACCAATTCGAATCCGGAATCCTCAGTATACCCTTCACGGAAAAGCAGCTTCATGTTTTTTTGGTCTGTTGTCGGCCTCGCCCAGGCACAAATCGATTTATATGGCGCATCCCAATCAGGCGAGTCCCCAATGCTAATAAAATCATCTACACCGTCAAAGTTATAGGCCTTGTCTGCACTCCCGAACCTGTCTGTTGTCAATGTGGCTCCATTTACAGTTCCATTATTTGCCTGTCCGCTCTCGTCATTGGCGTTTCCATTAAAAGGATAATAAGCAATCAAACCATCTGTAAGCGAGGATACAGTAATCGACCAGCTTAATGTATCGTATCTGCCATTACCGTCTGCAACCTGTATAGATACGTTATTTACGCCTTTCTGAGCATCGTTTGGGATCCAGTTGATTATACTGTCGTTTATAGTCATGGTTGAAGGTTTTGTAATAAGGGTAAAATTGAGATTATCATCATCAGGGTCTGTTGCGTGTACAGTGTCTGAGTATAGCAAACCGACTATCCCTGTGGGAGTCATGCTTGCTACGGTGGAACCATAAACAGGCGCGTGATTGTTCAATACGCCTAGCACACATCGGACGCTGAAACCGTGAACATGAAAGGTGTTAGATCTCCCAATCTGTACTTCATCAGTATTAAGAGTACGGATCCAAGCATATTGAGTTTCGAATAAACTGGATGTCCAGAATTGAGCGTATGTTCCCAATCCAAAGAATCCAACACCAGTATTATTGATATAGCCAGATGGAATGGCGTTGAATTTATAATCATCAGTTCCATTCCATTTTGTGGAAGATTTAAGCTTTGTGGCCTCATCAACACCCCGATAAGGAGTTTTATCCAATTCAGAAGAATCCATTCCAGCCTCGAGCTCTAATGTTTTCCACTCCGCATCAGTTGGTAAATGCCAACCCGAAGGACAAATATCTTCGCCGTTCCCAAAATTATCATTTACTGCTGTAGTCCAGGAATAAAGGCGTCCATAAACATTACAGTTGGTGGTATCATTTTCATAACACCATGAACTCCCCGTCACCGGATCGAAATTCAGATTCTCAGCCATCCAGGTTTGCGTGCCTATAACGGTAACATTATAAAAGGTCGAATCCCTCAAATCATAAAAGCCGCGGTAAGCGGTTACGGTATATTCTTTGGCAACGCCTACTTCGGCCGATACCTGTATGGTAAAAGCGGTGGCGCCTGGATCAAGATTATGAGGTCCGGAAGCAGAACCAGAAGAAACATTCGCACCATTGATTTTTATCACAGCAGTTGTGCTGGCTGAGGTAGGGGTTATGCTTATGGATGGATTCACTTCCCCCAGTTCTACCGAGTAATTGGTGGTGTCCGGGTGAAAGGCAGGGATTAGGCTTCCGGCTGACAGGCTGATCCCGGACAAATCAGGATTGCCGATGCGGAAAATGGTTATGGTATAAGTCTGTGTGGTTTCACCATCCTCAGCTGTCACTGTCACAGCTATCTCATTCTGCCCATCATTCAGGCCAATGGAATCGGAAGGATTATTTGATTGCACCGGAACCCCGTTTACCGTAACCATTGCCATAGAATAATTCAACTGGGGAGTGATGACCACGGAAGGTACCGAGTTGGCAACGGTATCGATATAGGAATAGTTGCCCGGATCGAAATCAGGATTCAACGTCGCGTTGGTTATAAGGAGCTGTGATAGTGACGCGTCATTGCTCAACATGCAGCGCACGCTCATTCCCTGTGACTTTTCCTCCGCGGTCCTGTTGATGCCGGTCCTGCCGGTATTGAGAGCACGAGACCAGCCAAGCCCGCCGGAGTCCTCGGCAGTCCACAGCCTGGTTTCAACACTCCTGTCATAGTAAACTCCGTTATTGTATCGGTATCCCGCCGGCAAACCAGTCCAGGCATAGGCGTCTGTTCCATTGCCGTCATTGTTCCACCCGCTCAGGGACTTCAATTTTGTACCCTCGATTGTGCCCCGCCAGCCTGTTTCGTCTGAAGCTGCCTGTTCCATCCCAATATACCGCTCAAGCATCTTCCAATCCTCATCATTCGGCAGCCTCCAGCCATCAGGACAGGCGTTGACCGCAGTTTGCCAGGTGTACAGGCGTCCAAAAGTTTCACACGAATCGGGGTTGTCATCATAACACCAGCTGCTTCCGGTAATATCGTGGTTTAAATTTTCCGCCATCCAGGTTTGACTGCCAATAGTAATCTTACTATACACCCTGCTATCCCTGGGATCGGTAAAGCTGAGGTACCGCATTACCCTGATGATATACATATTACTGTAATTTGTATCTCCGGCGGTTACGACAATAGAAATCATGTTTATTCCAGGATCCAGTGATACGGCTCCTGAAGCCGAGCCTGAGGCGACCTCGGTGCCGTCAACCGTAATAACCGCCTCATCGTTGCTTTTTATCGGTGTAAGGGTGATGGAAGAAACATCCTGAGTCACAATCACATTGTACGAAGGAACACCTTCCGAAAAGGAGGGGTAGAGTTCACCATCGGATATGGTTAGATCGCTGAGGCCGGCAATAACGCTTGGTACCCGGGTAATTGCAACATCATAAGCTCTGGTGGTCAGGCCATCTTCGGCAGTTAGGTTAATCGTTACCGTGGTGGTGCCCACGGGAAGGGGGATGGATTGCGACGAGTCCCCTGACATGGTGGCTGTGCCGTTCACCATTATCTCCGACCCTTGGTGTTTGGCTGTGGGGACTACTTTTATGGCGGAAATTGTATTGATAACCGCAACATTATAAGTGGTTACCTCAGAGTTGAACTCGGGAGCCAATGTACCCGCGGAAATTTCAAGCCCTGATAGGGAAGCATTGGAACTCAGGGTCCGGACACGAATGGTGTTATAACCAATGGTATCGGAACTGGTTAATTCAAACAGCCTGATATAAAAAACCGTGTTGTCTACCAAACCCGTCCAGTCATAGGAAACCGAAGTGCGATTATCTATATCCGCGACCAGGCTGTTTGCCGGTGTTACCTCGGAATCAATACTGAACCGTATCTGGTAAGATACAAAATCAACGGTATTGCTTATGTTCCATTGCAGGCTGATGGAGTTGGCTGTGACAGCGGATCCGTCCTGCACCTCAAGATAGAGCGAATAAATGGTAATGGTAAGGGTTTCTGTGAAAGAATACACCCCGTCATTATCCCTCACTTTTACCGGTATCTGGTATACGCCTGGTTGAGGATACATTATTTTCAGTGTCCCCGAGTCAGTGGAATCATTAAAGTCTGAACCATTCACGGCCCATAAATATTTCTCCACCGTTCCATTGCTGTCAGAGGCAAATGCCTTCAGAACAACAGAATCATTAACCAGGGTCTCTGCGTTCCAAACGGAATCGATCCGAGGCGGATTGGCGAGGACCCTTACCCCCATCAAAGCTGGCCCTGAGCGCATGGAGTCATCATCCACAGCGATGACCTGTATAACATGGACACCGGTATCTTCGAAAACTTGTGAAAGAAGCCCTGTATCCGTTGCGAAGGGATAGCTCTGACCACTGTCTGTGGACCAAAAGTAGCCGATTATTTCACCGTTTTCATCGGCTCCTAAGGCTGTGATGTCCAGACTGTCATTAATGGAAATTATGGTGTCTGCCATTATCGATACCTGCGGGGGATGCGCGCCGACAAACACCCAAATTGAATCAACTGCAGAGGCATTGCCGTCATCATCCCTGCATTGAACTAATACTGCATGTGCTCCACTGTCGGGAAAGGCATAGTTGATGCTGTTGGTATCGGTGGTGTCGGAAAAGGCGTTTCCGTCCAGGGCCCAGAAATAACCGGTAATAAATCCGAAACCGTCCATGCAGTCAGCGGTAAGGAGAATGGTGTCATTGATGTCAACTGATATATCCGGCATGGTGTTAATCACAGGTGGGGCGGTTATGACGTTAACAGTCATTTCATCAATGAGGGAGAAAATGGTATCGTCGTCACTTACCTGCACCCTGATAAGGTGTAGACCGGTGTCTGGAAAATACCGGGTAATTTCTCCCTCCAGGGTGATATCGATGAACTCTGTGCTATCGAAGGACCAGTAATACTTTTCTACGCTGCCGTTGGTGTCGCTCGCTTCTGCGGTGATAGTCAGTGAATCATTTATGGATATAATTGTATCCTTCATTATGGTAACTGAAGGCCTATAGAGTTTTACTGACACCAGAATTGAATCGGATGCTGAGAACATCGCGTCATTGTCCCTAACCTTGACCAGCACAAAGTGTTCGCCTGAGATAGTATACGCAGTTTTAAAAGATCCAGTGCTGCTTGAGTCAGTGAATTGATCTCCGTCCAGCGCCCAGTAGTATTTTTCCACGGTGCCATTACTGTCTGAACCAACGGCAGTGATCTTCAGACTGTCGTTAATTGAAACCGAAGTATCCTTCATACCTGTCACTGAAGGGGGATTCGCCAGAACGCCAACTATCAGGGAATCTGTATCAGAATACAAACCATCATCATCATGCACCCTTACATAAGCGGTAAAGATTCCAGTGTCCCGGCAGGTGCGTTGCCATTCTCCATTTTCCGTGGAATCGGTAAAAACCAGGCTGTCCCAGGCCCAGTAGAACAAAACCACCTTACCCGAACTGTCCCATGCTTCGGCTGTTATTATGAGCTCATCATTTATGCTTACCACCGTATCGCTCATAATTTCCACTACTGGGGGAAACCAGGCCGTCCCCAGGCCGTCTTTAGGGCTGTTCCTTGCCTTCTTTTTGGGAGTGGAGTCGAATATGCAGGCTGCCACCAGGGCCAGGCCGGTGAAAATAAGCAGAAAACAAGCAGTACGTTTCATCGATTCCTTTTAAAACTAAAAAGCAAAAGAGACTCCCATTATTATACCCCCGCCAAGGGCAATTCCGAATAATGCATTGCGCCTGTTCCGGGCGCTGTCAGACTCATCCAGCATTGCCTCGTAGGCAATCCAATCTTCATTTGTGCCGGAAGAGTGATACTCATCATAAGAACGATCAGCTTCATCATCTTTTTTTAAGGCCTGGGAATGATAATAAAAGGCAATGCCTGCGGCGGCGGTGGTGATTACACCTCCCGATATACGGGTAATAAGCCTCAGCCTTTTTATGTTCCGGGCTCTATTTTCGGCCTGCAACTGCTTCTGTGTTTCCAACTCCGCCAGCCTTTTCCTTTCAGTTTTGAGACGCGCCTTTTCTTCGGCATGTTTGCGCGCCAGCTCCGCTTCCTGACGCTGGTGCTCTTCCTCCCTCTCTCTCTGTATCTCCTTTTTCCTTTCATCCTCACGGGCTTCAGCCATGCACGCTATTCTTTCCTCTGCAAGTTCCAATTCCATTTCTCTTACCGCCTCTGGCCAGTCTGGATGATTGGTGAGATGGGGGGAGAAATTGAATTTCGCGCCTGTAATTGCATACTCTTTTCCCTTCAATTCCAGATACACTTCATAAAAACCAAAAAATCGTTTTATCGGAGGATCTTCATTTTCGATTTTAAATGGCTTGTTTTTATAGAATAGCTTTATCCGGCCTTTTTTCATTTCCTCTTTAAACTTGGGGGCTATCTCAATGGAAATGAATATGGCACCGGTTAGATTAAAGTGGAAATCACCTTCTTCTACGGTTACTTTAACGGGGAAAAATTCAGAGTCGGGATTAAATGATTTGACATGCAAGATTTCCCGGGCTGGAAAGTACTTCACGTAGACTTTTGATTGCTCTTCCCTTATAAATTTTCCCACCAGGGTATGCGCAGCTGATATTTCATTAGCGGCGTCCAGGCCTCTTTGCATCAGTTTTTGGCGCTCAGCCGCTTTCCATTCACCGTCTTTCTGTTGACGTTTCCTGTATGCTGCAGTTTTTTCAAACTCGCCCTGAGGGGTAAGAGGAGGGTAGTGTTTTTCAAAATTTTCTAAATCTGCCTGATTAATTTTCAGTTGGTTTAAATAGAGGCCATTCAATTTTTTGAGCCTGTTTTCCAGTTCTCCAAGATCCTCGGTATTCCTGGCGGTATAATGATCGAGATTTATCTCTTTGCTGTCGGAGGCTTTCCTATACAGGTTAAAATGAATCTTTGTGTGCTTGCCGCTGAGGAGGTCCGCGAAATCACCTCTCATATAATAACCCGGTAATTTGACATTTACACGCAGGCCGTTTTCGGTTATGGCCCCAATGGTCACCGGAGATTTTCCGGCCAGGCTGTCCTCGATGTATACATTCGCTCCTGCAGGGTTTGTGATTACCGTAAGTCGCGACGGGCGCGAGGCTAAAGCGGGAGCGCGGTCCCAGTTGTCGTTTCTAAAAAAGAACACTTCCTTTTTATTAGGAACATAAACCAGGTATTCATCGAAATAGATGTCCTGTATATCTTTGTACCATCCCTGCCTTTTCTTTTCATAGAACTTCAGCGCAATTCTTTCCTTGAAAGACGATCCAGTTATCTTAAAGCAGGTCAATCGTTCATAGGCGCCCTCCTTCAATTTTCCCTGGTAAAACCCGTAATCGTCTTTGCTGTATTTGCGCCTAAGATAAAACAGTCCCGGCCCGGGAGAAGAGGGATTTATGGGCATTAATAAATTTCCGGTATCAGGAGAAATTATTTCATTCTCGCGCTGTGGAATAGACCGTTTGGTATGGAATTCAGGCGTGATAAAATTATCTGCAGCAATAGCTGAAAAACACAAGTGCATGATGCACACCACCGCGAAAATTGAACCATTGCAAAAAGACTTCAATTGAGCAATCCTATTTTTATATAAGAATATTTTTCTCTTAAAATCTTCCTTATTTTTTCAATTTGGCCGCATATACCTAATATTATAACACACGAGGCATGAAAATGACACGAACATCTCTTTCCCTCAGCCGTTGCACTTTACCCTGGCGAAACCTTCGCGCAAGTCTCCTCACTTGATAAACTCGTCGATTGAGCGCCTGATTACTGATCGCTAAAAGCCAAAAAAGCTCGGAATGGGTGATTTTTCAAGGCTAAATCAAGATCGGAGACAGAAAAAAGGGAATAAAATAATTAAGTATGGGGAGGCATAACAAAAATAGGCTTATTCCTTGGTTGGACACTAAAAAAGTAGCCTTCTTCCCGATTTTGGCTAAATTGCGTTAAACTTTCAGTTTTTGTATAATTCTTAAACTACAAAAATGGTCCTTTTCCGGTTAAACACCCGGTATGCAGACTGCTGACATGAAACGTGTTCTTATAATCCCCATCCTGCTGTTCGGCCTGGGGAGGGCCGCTGACGCTCCTGAAAAGGACTATTGCCGGGAGCTGGAGGGACTGACCTCTTCCCTTATCGCATCACTATCTGTACCAAAAGACAAACCGTTTTCACTTTCCACCAGGTCGGAGGACGATCGCTACCTGATTAAGCTGGATGAGTTCTGGGGGCTGCTCACCGAATGCGTGCGGGAAAGGCACAACCGTCAGTTTAAAATAAACATTGTGGACGGCGCTCTGGGGCAGATGGCCATGAACTTTTACCTGGAGGCCGACCGGGCCGGACATGAGGACCTGGAACTTGGTTTATCCAAACTGGACTCCCTGATTATCGGGGCGGAATTAACGCTTAAGAGAAGGCCCTTCAGCCTGCACCTCAAACTCAGGGTCACGGACCTGGGCGCCAGGAACATTTTCACTTCCAAATATTTTGAAGTGTCTAAGGTAAAAGGGCACCCCGGCATAGATCTGGAAATCTTCGACAACCTCAGCCATGCCAGAGACATAGACAGGGCGATTTATAACCACAGGGTTATTGAGGAAGTAAACACCAACCTGTTCAAGGCAAATCCCGTGTATGCCTCTTCAAAAAACAATTTCAGCTTCAAACGGGACTGGCCGTACGGCAATCCCGATCAGGTTACCGCCATCAAGAACATACTGCGAAGGGTGTTCGGGTTCACTTTCAGCCAGGCGGCGGCCGATGTTATCAAGCTGACCGGGGACGGGGCGCTGGTCTTTGTCAAGGCCGGGCAGGAGACGGTCATCCCGGACCTGGTCGACGTGATGGACATGGTCGATGAGGAGCTGGAATGGGACACCGATGCTTTCATGGCCGAGACTGTGCCCGCGGTGGAATCCGGCGGCAAAGTCACACGCCCGGCAGTATATGAAAAGATCACCTTTGAAAAGCCTAAAGCTGATGTAAAAAACATCCCGGTGAAGGAGCCGCGGATGACGGTTGGGGAAAAGATAGAGTACACCATAGAGAAGACCTTTGCCGGCGCCTATGGCCGGGACGGCGCCAAGCCCGATTTCAAGTACCTGAAAAAAGTGTTCCGGGGAAAGAAAAAAAACATCATGAAGGGAAACGTAAAAGTTGATCCTATTCTGGGAAGGGAGGTTGTACGGTATTACTGGGACACACCCCAGAGTTATCTCTCCAGCCTCAAGAGCATGGTTGAAAAAAGCGATTACCGCTTTGACGTGGACATGGAAGTGATGAAACTATACCAGGACCACAAAATCCCCAGCAGGTACTGGGCCGTGGTATATCAGAACTGGGACACCAGGAACTACAAGGGCAATGTGGTCTACCGGGACGACGGGTTCCTGTTCATCAATTTCGACTTTGATGACAGTGGACAGCTGAGCGACTTTCAAATTTTCTACCGGCTCTGGTTCTATAACTACAAGTACGACAAGCCCGAAATAGGTTACAAGCGCTGGCAGTTGATTGAAGACGACATCAAGGGCGCTTTCAGCCTGCTGGAAGACTCAAAAATCGTTTTCGGCCGCAAAGAGGGGAAAAAGTTCATAAATGACGACAGCCAGCGCGGCCTTTCCGGCATAGACAAGGGGCTGGCGGACCGGATGAGGAAGGATTTGGTGAATGCGATAAGGAGGTCGGGGCTCTAGGAGTGGTGAGTAATAATTCTGAATTCTGAATTTTGGATTTTGAATTAATAGAGTGAATGCCTACGGCATTTGTGTTTAAAGATAGGGATGTGGGAGTGGAGAGTGGAAAGTGGAGAGTGGGGAGAAGGAACAATCGAACATTCGAACAATAGAGTATTCGATTGACGAAGTTTAGCACAAGATTCCACATAATCATCCTTTCAGCGCCCATTTCTTCGAATGTTTGAATGTTTGAGTAATCGAATGCTCGATTATTTACAGTTTAAAAAGACGACTTGACGATCCGGGCTATGTCCCTACAACTCACAACTCACTATACACCTGTATATCTGTTTTTTGTAAATTGTTATACTCAGCACTATCTCGTTATAAAATGAAGACAACCCTCACTCTTATCCTTGGTCTTTGCCTTTACTGCCACTCCGGCAGCTATGATATTGACACCTTCCAGACCGAAAGGGTGGTGCCGCAGCACTCGAACTACGTGAAGCCCCTCCAGGGGGACCTGCTGGAGGCGGAGGACAGCTGCGAGATTGAAGACGGGGAAATACTTTTAAGACGCAAGTTCGGTAAGCAGGATTACGCCATATTCAGGGGCCGAATGAAACAGACTGGCATGGATGAGCTGTACAAGATGACGCTGCCCGAAGACATGAAGTTCGAGGAAGTGGTGAAGAAAAAGTTTTACCAGAGGGAAAAAGATGATTACTGGAAAGACATCCAGGAAGTGTATTTCAACAGCTCCGGGGACCTCTTCGTGATTAACCGGGCCGCGCTGTTTTTTGTCCGGGACAACAAATGGATAAAAATTGAATCAAGGCAGGCCACCCGTCAGGATCTGGAAAAGCAGACCGGGGAACTGACTTCGGTAAATGTAGCCTCGGAGGAATTCACCGGCGAGTATGAAAAGGACGTGTCTGTGGCCTTTATCTTTACGGTGGCTCCTTCCCGGGTGCGGGACTACTACGACCGCAGGAAAAAGGCCGTCGTCCTGGAGTTCCACGACGTGAAGCTGGGCCGGCGTTCCCTGGAGAACGTCCATGAGTATCCCATCAGGCGCAGCGAGATAATCGACTTTCAGGAAGGCCGCCGGAACATGGTGAAGGCCTATCTTTACGTGGACCAGAAGTTCAGGTACCGCGTGGAACAGCTCTACGGATCGGTGGTGTTAAAATACAGCTGGAAGTCCAAAAACATCAGCCCCATGTTTGAAAACGTGCGAAGGATGTTTGAATTCTAAGGTACAGGTTGGAGTATTGGAGTAATGGGTATAAAAGTATGTGTGCCTTCTTGCCCTCCGAAGCATTCCTGTGAAGGATGGGCGGCACAGTGTTAATTAATAATACGCCGCAGGCGTAATTTGTCAAAACCCAATACTCCATTACTCCAGTACTCCAAAGGATTAATCTTATTCACCAGTTTTTTCACATCCCCTGCACGTGCTTCAACACTTCGGGCAGGACCTCGTCCACTATTTGTTTCTTAGCTTTCTTGTAGGCCTCCAGTCCGGCCTTGGTAAAGTCCAGTTGGCCGCCCTTTACATCGCTGAGGGAGGTCTTGAAAAGTTCCCGGTCCCCTTTTTCCACCACCGCGATGTTTATGTCCACAAAAGCGAAGCTGATGCCGTACGCCTGGTTCCCCTTCCTCGAGGAAGCGTCCAGCTTGATGAAGCGGTGGGCCTGGGTGGCGTCGTTAACAAAGACGATGCCCCTTGTGCTGAGATATTCTTTTACAACCGGTTCCAGCATAGGCATGGAAAGCGGCGCGCCCAGATTCAACTCGCTGCTGCTCAGCATCACCGGCAGGCCCTGGAATATAAAGAGCAGTTCCGCCTCGGGCAGGGAGAACTGGCGAAGGTAGGTCTCTATAAAGGGCGGCAGGCTGTCTTTTCCCGCCAGTCTCTTTACGTCAAGTGACGCTTTCAGTGTAAATCTGCTGTCCTCGGGAGAGATAGAGTCCAGCCGGCAGGCCAACCGGCCGTTATGATCAGACAAGCCCTCGGCCCTGGGGCGGGAATTGCCCTGGAGCGTTTTAAACTTCACTGGCAGGCCGGAAACAGGAACCTGGACTTTGCCATCATGGAAAATTATGCTCACTTCCGGGCTTTTCTGGAGGAGTTCCTGTTTGGGACCCGTATAGACCGGGCTGGCCGCCAGGAAGTTCAGACCCTGAAAGATATGGCTGAGGTTGGCGTGGAGTTCATGTGAGATAAAAACATCCTTTCCCTCCCGCTCCATCTTTAAATCTTCATTCAGATATGGAATAACGGCAATAAAAGCCTGCAGGTAGAGCCGCAGAGACTCCTGGTATTTTTTCCAGACTAGGTTTTTCCCTGCCCGTTCCATCATGTCGCGGCACATGTTCAGTACGGACTGCCTTTTAAGGTCCTGCTGCTTTTTCCAGGCCTGGCGGGACAGGCGGTAAAAGACCCAGTACTGGGTTTCATCCTCCCAGGAATCCACCAGCTCAAAACCCTCCACGCTTTGCCGGGTGCTGGCCCTGATGGTGTTTTCAAAAGACTGCTTCAACTCCCTGTCAGTCTCGCTGAGTTTCTGCAGCATGGTATTTTCAATCTTGACTGAAATTTCCGAGGCCAGGGCCTGCAGGGCCTTGTTCTTGGCAATCGCCATGTAATCAGTCGGATTTTTCCGTTTGTCGGATATACCAACGCCGATGTAGTACGTGCGGTTGACCGGTTTCCGCTCGATCCAGGCGGGTTTGTGCTTGCCGGCGGCAAGGCCCGGAACATACAGCAGTGCCGTTATCAGCGCTATAAACCACCAACGGGACCATCCTAATCTGTGTTCAACTTTGATTGCCATACGGTGATTATACAGACTATTTCTAAATAAGGAAATTCTCAATTATCAGAGCGAAGTTATAATAATATCTTCCCATGTTTTTATCCAATGAAACAGTATAAACGTTAAAAAAACGGGGAGAATTCCCCTAATCTTTTGTCTTATACAATAAGATCCTATCCGAAGGAGGGGAAAGAATTCAACGGAAATATATGTATATTATTTCTGGCCAATCAGCGCCAAGGAGAGGAGGAAATATGAGCTCCCGTATCATTATCAATACAGCAGTCATAGCCTTTTTCATGGCCTTACCATGTTTATGCCTGGAATCCGGAAAACTGCAGGCGGAGGAAGACGCGTTCGCGGAACTTGAGAATAAACTGACACTCAGGCTGTTCAACGCCCTGAACGGCGATCCTTTGGCCGGAGCCCAGGTCATGATCAAGGGCCAGGGCAGGTTCAGTTCCGATCAGGAGGGCAGGGTGAAGATTTCCATCCCGGTTGACGGCGCCTACAGGGTAACTGTTGAGAAGCCGGGATTCATAACCTCCGTGTTTTCCATGGAAATCATGGCCGGCACCTTGAATTTGAACAGATTCTCGCTTTCGCCCGAGATGGACGTCAGTTTCATCAGGATAGTGCTGGACTGGGGCAAGAAGCCCAAAGACCTGGACGCCCATTTTGTGAAACAAGGCGAGTACCACATTTCCTTCCGGGACAAGAAGAACTACCGGGACGGCATCGCCGTGCTGGACCGCGACGACAAAAACGGCCAGGGCCCGGAAACCATAACCGTGGCCATAGTAGACGACAAGGCCGAATACGAATACTATGTCCATGACTTCACCAACAAGAAAAGGCCGGAAGAAAAACAGCTCTCAGATTCCAGGGCCTGCGTGAAGGTCTACGGCCAGGGCAAGCTGCTCTCGGTCTACAAAGTCCCAAAGGACGTCAAGGGCAACCTTTGGAAGGTGTTTACCATTGTGAAGGGTGACATACAGGCGGTGAACAGGGTGGAGAAGCTTTCCCGGTGAAAAATCAGAGGGAAATCAGTAAATAAGCCCTTTTGTTTCGGTTTCGGAAACATCGGACAACCGGAATTACTTTTGGGCTGTGTTCCGTGTGTAATTCGAAGTCCACGTTGTCGGGCACGGATGAGATTAGGAGGCTTCCCTTGCTAGATGGTTGGGCCGAGGGAGTTAAGGTGGCTGCCTTGGTTTCATTGCCTTTGGATAGACGGGAAACCAAAACAACCTGAATACCAAGCCAATGAACATGAAATGCACTTTTTTTATCCAGATGATGAGATATTATGAATTTTGTTAAAAAAAGAAGCATGGTTTTCAAGGCAAACCCAATTCTATTTCCCTTCGGGAGAAAGAACGGGTCTTGCTCGTACCAGGGAAAAACAAGTCTTAGCCTTAACGTCGAGCCATCGTCCGACCACTTGAGCCTCCTTGAGGGTGACCTGGACTTTTTCACTGGCAACATGTTCTGTGCGGGAATATTTGTCCAGGGATTTTTCCCTCAACAGATTCCGATAATTCATTCGAACTGATTTGGCACAACTGACTATGGCGTTCTCATCTGTGAGCGACCAGGAACGGTGGTGGACGCCTCTCCTGAATTTTCCTGTTCCCAGTCCATAAACAAAACCGGGAGTTTTCGGTAGGCTGGTCACCCAGGCGGGCCTGGGACAATTGCGGGCCTTGATAATCTCGCCATTGACCGCAGCCTTTTTCCTGCCCACCAGGACCAGGGAATCATGGTCCAGCTTGTGGACCGCTATCAGCTCCAGCGAGTCTCTCTTAACCAGGCGCGGCTCCAGGAATATGCTGTCGCGGAAATCATGACCCATGTCCCAGGAATAGTATTTCCTCTCTCCGGAAACTTTGACCAGTTTCTGGCCCCAGTACCTCATGGCTCCATCGGCAAAAGCCGAGTTGGTGGCGTCATATACATACCCAACCGCTGTCTCTATCCCGGTGTCCGGGTAATAGAACCAGTGGGGATAGGCCAGGTCGTACTGTGTATGTGCCCAGGCATAAAGGAAGAAGAGGTGTAGGATGGTTTTCATGATGCGAGATAGGTATGGGGTGTGAGGATGTCACACTGGGCCCAGCATTGTCATTCCGGCGCATGCCGGAATCTTACTAGACTGAATCTAGTTAGACGCCGGGTCGGAGCCCGGCGTGACAGACTATGGCAATAACTCCATCCCTCACACCTTTCTGACTCCTGATCCCTGACTACTGGGCCGTCTGCCCTGTCATGCCTGCATTCTGCTCTGCCTTGAACTTGTCAAAGGCCTTGGCTTCCTCGTCCAGCTCCTTGTAGGCTTTAGAGGCCAGCCATCGGGTTTTCATTGCCTCATTGGCGGCCATTTCAGCGGCCAGTGCCTCGGCAAAGACCTTGGGATCCATCACCATCAAGCCGAAGGCGCGGTAACCGGTATCTTTCACTTCCTGGTAGGGACTTTCCATCAGGGTGGTTCCCTGCAAAACCCTGCTGGCCACGTTCTTGGTCACCTGGGTGAAATGCTCCAGGTATTCATCGCCCACTTCCTCGGTAAACCGTTTCTGCAGGGATGAATTCTTGGATTCCAGGGCACGGGTCAGGGCGCCCCTGGTCTCCAGTTCCACCTTGTTGATGGCGGTCTGCAGGTCCTGTGATTCCGCGGTGGCGAATTCAGCCAGGATGCCCTGTTTTAACAGTTCCTGTTTTTTCGCCA
>JBHPJW010000048.1:0-18789 GCA_042567505.1 Fibrobacterota bacterium | reverse complement strand
AAGTTTTCCCGATACCGGAGACAGGTCAAAGGTTTCGGTTTCCGTGCTGTTGGTGGTGAGGGAGATACGGTAGGTTGAGTCATCATGGGTCACCTGGTCCACCACCACTACGTAAATAGGGGTATGGGCTTCGGAAAAGCCGGTGACCGTGTCCGCGCCGGTGGCGGATGTGGAAAAATAGAGGCTGGCCGCCACGTTGGCGGGCTGCACGTACACCGTGTCCCGGGCCGTGTCCCCGGTTGTCAGCGGGTTTATCCAGGTGGCGATGACCGTGTCATAGGCCTTGGCCTGCAGGATGTCATCCAATGGGTTGGCCGTGCCCACGGCGAAATCAAACACGTCCCGGTAGGCCATGAAAAACGTGTCTCTGGGGGCCGGGGTGACCATATCCAAAGTATCGGCATCTCCGTTAAAGGTAACGGCTACCGGCTCATAACTTGTTGCCCCGTCCTGGTGGGTGGAAAGCTTCACCGAATACCTGGTAACGTCTCCGGTGATGATGTCGTCAGGGAAGGCGACCCCGTTCTCATCCAGGATTTCAATCTCTGAAGCGGTGGTGTTCCTGGTGTAGGTTTGGGTGAGAACAGAACTGGTAACCCAGCCCGAGTCGGTGGCAATGGCCTTGAGCACCGTGGTTATGTTCAGGCTCAGGGGTGTGGCGTATGGGGTGTCCGAGGTGTTGGGATCATCTCCGTCGTTTTCCGTGAAATAAATGGTGGCGGTCGGCGAATTGGAGGAAAGCGATACCTGGATGATGGAGGTAAAGTTCTGCCCGCCCGGCGTGGCCGTCACAGTGAGTGTCGGGTTGTAGGCTTGCACCATGGGAGAGCTTTTAACATAAGCGTCTGAACCGACAGGCCCATAGGCGATTGCGGTGATGGTGGTAGGCCGGGAAATCCTGATGGTATCGGAGTACCGGGCGCTGTTATGATTCGGCGTTGTTCCGTCGGTGGTGTAGAAAATCCTGGCCCCGGGCACCACGTGATTCAGGGCGATTGCCAGAGTGCCTGTATAGTTGGTGCCGGTGGGAGTGGCTGTGGGCGAGGCGAGGGTGTCTCTTTTGGTGTAGACTTCGGTTACTGTGATGCTGGGATTATCCGGCGGCTGGTCTGCGAAGAACCTCAGGGTATCGGTGCTGTTAAAAACAAGGGGGGTGCCGTAAACAGAACTGCTGGTGTTGGGCACCGCTCCTCCCAGGGCATAATAAATGACGTCACCCGAGGCGGGCGGGACCGTGTGCAGGGTCACCGTGGTATCTTCGGTAAAATACGTCGTTCTGGGGTCGGCATAGGGAGTTCCTATGTAGCCGCGGAGGTTGAAGCTGGCCTGGACAATACTACTCAGCACATAATTAGTAGGGCTGAAACTGAAATAAGCCACTGCGTTGAACACCGTGCTGGCGCTGATGGGAATGCCTCCCCCCACCAGGGTCCCCGCGGTCTGGGAAGGATCAGTGCCGTCGGTGGTGTAGCGGATGGAGGCCGTGGTGGAGTCGCTGGTTATGGAGATGGTGGTGTCGTCCTTAAAAAAGACGCCGCTGATGGGGATATATTCCGGCGCGGCCACTGATTTGGCGGCATAGTCCGCGAACCCGGACACGCTGTCTGCGGGATACAGAGGATCGTTATAGGAGGCAGTGAAACGGTCCCCGCCCAGCAGCGCCTGCAGGGTGTTGTCACTGGCAATGGCGGCATATTCAACCGGGATAGTGGCGATGAGTTTGCCAGATACCGGGGACAGGGCGAAGGTCTCGCTTTCGGAGCTGTTGGCCGTGATGGTCACGCTGTAGGTGGAATCATCATGGGTGACCTGGTCTTCCACCACCACATAAATCGGGGTTTGGTTCTCGTTAAAGCTGCTGACCGTGTCCGCACCGGTTGAGGAAGTGGAGAAGTACAGGTTGGCCGACACATCGGCGGGCTGCACATACACCGTGTCCCGGGCCGTGTCCCCGGCCGTCAGCGGGTTTATCCAGGTGGCGATGACCGTGTCATAGGCCTTGGCCTGCAGGATGTCATCCAGGGGATTGGCGGTATTTATGGCAAAGTCAAAAGTATCCAGATAGGCCAGGGAAAAGGTGTCGGGAGAGGACAGGGTAGTCAAGGTTAGGGTGTCCGCGTCTCCGTTAAAAGTGATGACCGAAGGCTGATAGGGAGCGGCGCCGTCCTGGTGGGTGTAGAGCTTCACCGAGTACCGGGTCACGTCCCCGGTGATGATGTCGTCGGTAAAGGCTATTCCGTTTTCATCCAGTATCTCTATTCGGGATGCGGTTGCCGACCTGGTATAGGTCTCATCTAACACCGAACTGGTCACCCATCCCGAGTCCACGGCAATGGCCTTGAGAGTGGAGGTCACGTTAAAGGTGAGCGGCGTGGAATACTGGGTGTCCGAGGTATTGGGGTCGTCCCCGTCATTGACGGTATAGTAAATGGTAGCCGTAGGCGAATTGGTAGAAAGAGACACCTGGACGCTGGAAGTAAAGCTCCGGGCGGTGGGCGTGGCGGTTACGGTCAGAATGGGATTGTAGTCCTCGGTCATTATCAGACTCTGCACATAGGCGTCCGAGCCGTCCGGGCCATAGGCAATGGCCTTGATGGTGGTGGGCAGGGAGATATTGAGGGCCCCCCCGTACTGGGTACTGTTCAGGTCGGGATCGGAGCCGTCCGTGGTGTAATAGATTCTGGCCCCGGGGACCGCGTGGTTTAAGGTAACCGAAAGGGTCCCGGAGTAATTGGTCCCCGCCGGCGTGGCGGTGGGACGGGCGAGCGTGTCCCGCTTGGTATAGACTTCGGTTTCCACCGTACTGGGAATGTTGGGCCCGTTCACCGCGTAAAACATGAGCGTGGTGGTGGAATTAATAGTGAGCGCGCTTCCATACAGGGCGCTGACGGCGGAATCGGGAGTTGTAACGCCGTCAGTGGTGTAATATATGTCGTCGGAGGGGGCGGCCGTGAACAAGCTGACGGTGGTGTCTTCGGTAAAATACGTGGCCGCAGGCACTGCCCAGGGCTGTCCCACCTGCTCCCTGCGGGTATACAGGGCCTCAATGGGGGCGCTCAGCACGAAATTGTTGTCATCGTGCTTTAAGTAGGAGATTGCCTTAACCACTGTGATTCCGGAAGCTGAAATGGTAAAGGAACCGCCGTACAAAGTCCCGAGAACATCGGAAGGAGCCGAGTTGTCCAGGGTGTATCTTATGGAATGGGACGAGGAATCCGGGGTCAGCACAATGGTGGTATCCGTTACAAAATAAGTGCCGGTGGGCGGGGAAATAGTGGGTGGATCTATGGTCTTGGCGGCGTAATTTACAGTGGCCATTGCCACGTCCAATGGATATTCAGGATCAGTATAGGTGGCCTGTATCTGCTCGCCGCCCAGATTGACTTGCAGGGTGCTGTCATTTTGGACCACTGCCAGGTAACTAGCGGGCAGCTGGGCCGTCATCAGGGTATCGCTTACCTTGGTGAGGCCGAGAGTTTCCGACTCTCCGGTGAGGGTGGTCAATACCACGTTATAAGTCAACCCGTCGTTGAGAAACTGGTCTGTCACCACCACATATGCCGGAGTCTGGCCCTCGGGATAATCCGCTACTGCCGTCCCTCCGGAACTCAGGGAAAAATGTACTGTGGCCGTTACATCGGCGGGTTCCACATACACGGTATCCCGCGCCACGTCCCCCGGGTCCAGGGGATTGGTCCAGGTCACCACTATGGTGTTGTAATAATAGGCTTCCAGGGTGTTGTTTCCGTCGGTATTGCTGGAGGTCACGGCAAACGGGTTACTGCCCTGCTCATATATCCGGGCGTAGGAACCGCCGGAACCGGTGATGTCATTGGTGTCCAGGATAATGGTCTCATTGTCTCCCAGGGCGGTGGTGACGGCAAATACCTGCTGGTCGCTTCCCTCGTAATAATTGGTGGAAAGCCTTATGGTATAGGCGGTCTGGTCGCTGGTGATGATATTGCCGGGAAAGGGATTACCCGCCGCGTTCAGAATTTCTATGGCGGATGGGGTGGAATTCCGGGGCAGGACGGTGAGCATGGTGTCGCTGTCCAGGTAACCCAGGGCCGTGGCAAAAGCCCTGACCGTGGTTGTGTTGGTAATGGTTATGGGAGTTCCGTCAAAAACCGTGCTGGATTCGGTTGGCGGGCTTCCGTCCAGGGTGTAATATATGGTGGCATTGGGCGTGGTGGTGGAAATGGTGAACACCAGGGACGCGTCAAATGAGGTCTGCCCGGTCGGTATGGTAATAACTTCAGGAGTGGCGACCTTCTGAAACACCAGATGCGCGAAAGAGCCGTAAATGATGGCGTCGTACACAATCTGTTCCGAAGCTTCCCGGTTGATGAGGTACTGGGGCTCATAGGAGAGCGCCACTCCCCTGCGCACACTGTCCTGGTAAACGGCGATGACCGGCAATTCCGTGGGCCCGCTGATGGTATCCGACCCGTCCCAACCGCGCTGATAGCCATAGAAGGCCACGGGAAAGGATGGCATGACACTGTATTCATCCGCATCCGCCGTTCCCCGGCCGCCTTCTTCAAAGGGCTTGAATTCAAGGACCTCGTTTCCTGCCAGGATACTGTCCACCGCGCTGCGCACAATGCCGGGGGCGTCCAGCGTGTCCGAATCCCTGTCCAGCTCTATCCAGAGCGGTTCATAAGTAATCAGGGGGCTGATGGAAGACCCGCCCCAATCCATGGGATCGGGACTGTTATCCACCGCGGTAATGCCAAAAACGTTTTCGGCAAACCAGGCCGCGTCATCACCCACGGAAACCACGCCGATGGCCAGATCCGCGGCTGAGTCAAGGATTTCCTGGATGTATGGGCCGTTAAAGGTATACCATCCGGCCTGCACATGGACGATGACATGGGGCATGACGCCTCCTCCCCACCAGGCCCGGACATCGGCCCAGGTGGTGTTGTCCGACATGCCGATTCTGATATTGGAGGGGCTGGCTCCCGAGTCGGGGTCGTTATAACCAATGGATTCCAGTACAAAATCCCTGGTTTGCTCACCTACGGGCTTGGTGCTGGCGGGACTGAATGAATCGCCCAAAGCGTCGTTCCATATAATGCCAATTCTTACGGTGTCTTCGTAGATACTGCTCACCCGGATCCGGGCCAGCGAATACAGGTCGCCTAAACCGAGAAGGAGAACGGAGATAATAAAACTAACTGTGGATATTTTTCGACTGGACATCAGAAATTTTTCCTTTTACGAACTAATAATTTGCAAATACCGTGCCCGATGAGCTTTACCTTCCGGCAACAAAAAAACGCCGGGAAAATTCAGCAGGTCGGCAAGGAGAAATTCTCAAAAACGAAAATTGCTCCTCACTTTCATCAGGACTATAATAACTCAGCACAATAGAACAGACCATGATTCGCATACCTTCAGATCAGGAATGTCACCTGGCACTGATCCCCCTTTAAATCTAACTTAATTAAAAGTAACTAAAGAAGGTTTTTTTTGAAACTACATTGCGGGTAAATTAAGGTTTTTGGGGATAAGGAATGGGGGGCTTGGTGAGTAATTTACCTGATATTGACCATTATCCAGTGCTGGGACGCCCAATTATGAATTCTGCTTTCCCATGTTTACATGAAAATTTCAGGGATTCCGGCCTAAAATAATTCAATAAATTTAAAAGTCTGTATAACCTCAAATGAAACGGGTTTATGTTCAGCCGGTTCCTGGTGGGGGAATTGGTTGAAAATCCCGCCAAGGAGGCCGGCGCATGGGGAACCCGGAATCTAGAGGCCTTCACTGGCGCAATTCCGCACGGGTGTTGAAGATCGGACAATGCCCTGGCGGTAGAAAGACTCTATGGTTTCTCCCATTTCGTTTTTACGGATGACCTTCCATACGTAAACTCCCGTGCCGACGTAGGTTCCATCGCTGTCCTTCTGGTTCCAGACCAGGAAGCTCATCACCCCCGGTCTGTCCTCATCACGCCGGTAGGCGTTTCTCATTTCTCCGCAATTGCCGAACCTCTGCACGGAGGAATGAACGAACTTGCCCAGGTGATCATAGATGTTGATATGGGCTGTGTAGGGAATTTCCGTCCAGATCACCACCGTGGACAGGCAGTTTTCGGGATAGTCAACCGGCTGCTGTGTTTCATCCAGGTTGTCGCAACCGGCCTGCAGCGCTTCATTAATGGTGCCGTCCTCGTTCATGTGCTGGGGAGGGATCCATTTCTGCTCATAGGGCTCCCAGCCGATCACCTGTCCGCCGTCATCGAGAATGGGCCTCCTGTCGGCATTGGGTATGATGAGTTCCCCGTCTTTAAAATCTCCCAGGGCTATTATGCTTCCCGGCGCGTTGAGATCCAGCCCTTCCACAGGAGAAAATATATAGGATCCCCAGTCCCCCGCAAAGGGCCTGTTTCCCTCAATCGGCACTTCCCGTTCCGAGGGAACGTTGCCGTGTTCGTCCATAAAGAGCGGGTCTGAGCTGAGGAAAATATTATCCTCGTTGCGTGGTTTCATCACATCTGTCCTGGTGGTCAGAATAATTTTCCAGGTCAGACTGTCTTCGCTTACCAGGATTGGCCTGGTGCCTTCCAGTAGGATGATGGGATACGCCTCTCCAGAAGGGTCATTCTGCGGGACAAACCACAGCAGAGAGTCCCACACACTGCCGGTGTCGGCCAGGGGATGGATTTTTTCCGAAAGGGTGAATACCAGGGTGTCGGGATTGATGAACAGCATGTCCTCGCCATTTACGGTCTGAACGTGCACTCCTCCGTCGGTGGCGTATTTGTAGGCATCCACAAGCACCGGTCCCACCCTGTCCATAATTTCCACTTCCAGTCCCTGGAACACGGGATGATCCGGCAGGGTCAGTTTGGGAGGGCTAATCCGCGAGGCGCTGGTCTGGCCCATGTCGAATACCTCCCCGTTGTCTTTAAGCACCACCACCAGGACGCTGCTGTCTGTGCTGCCGTCATCCCTGACCAGAAAAGAAATTTCGCTCAGGCTCTCGTCCGGGTCTCCGGAGGCCGTAAACCCTTTACTGTTGTCCGCGGGCCAGTCGATGGAAAATATGTTTTGCGGCAGCTCAGGCAGGGATGTCCTGAATTTGATGAAAATAGTGTCTGCCCTTCCATCCTGGTCACCATCTATTATCCAGGAGGAATCCGCCGGCACATAGGCCGCCCCTATTTCCAGGCCGGAAGAACTGGAATTCTCTCCAATGACCACGGTGGCGCTCACCGTGGCGTTATTCTGGAGCGTGGAGAGATCCAGGTTGCCCTCGATAACCTGGTTGCCGGCCTGAGGATCCTGCGCAAAGGCAAAGGGGATGCCGGCTGATTCAAAGATCCCGCTGTTGGGTCCGGTCTCAACCACCTCCACGGTCACAGCGTCACCTCCTTGGGTGGTGAGCGTCACTTCAAGCGTGTCAATAGCGTATTTATCGGGGGTGGAGGCCTGCACCACCACCACGAAGGTGGATGCGTCATATTCATTCAGGGCGGTAATCCTGGTGCCGCCGGACTGGTCAATGAAATAAATATCCTGAACAACCACATCTGAAAAAGGGGCCTCCGAAACTTCGGAATTTCTGTATACGGGGTCGGTATAAGTCACCCGTATCAGGTCTGAGGCCAGGGTGGATAATATCGTGTCCGACTTGTCCAGAGGCAGCTCATCCTTGGTAAAGGAGCCCGCATAAGTGCTGTCATTTATCTGGATTAACTTCAGTCCCCTTATGATGTCGGTGGTGCCGGTGTCCTGCACATCCACCAGGATGGTATCAACTCCCCCTGTAAAATTCTGGTCGATGACAGTGATACATATTTCCTCCGTGCTCCGGTAGATGTTCCCATCCGCTCCGCATGCGGAGATGATTATCCTTTCCTCCTCGTCCGGCCGGGCCACAATCAACTGATCCTGCAGGGTGGTGAGAGGGGTTCCGTCCTTGGAGTGGGTGGGAATCAGCGCCGTCACCTCTCCTTTAAAAAACACATCAACCGTCTGGTTGCCGGCATCGGGGACCTCTACTTCATCCATGTGAAGAGCGATGATCCATATACCCAGGCTGTCCTGCTGCAGGGGAGGATCAAGGGTTATCATCAGGGTGTCGTACCGCACCGTACCGGTGCCGGTGGTGTTTTTCACGGTAATGGTCAGAGTTTTCCGCTTTGTGGTGTAATCGTCTACGTAGCGTAGGTAGAGTGAATCCTGATCGGGATGCCAGTACTCGTCATCGGCTAGTTCGTTGCCCTGGGCGTCTGTGAAAGCAATGGTACCGGCCACTTCGCCCGCTGTTCCGTAAACCACCTGGGCGCTGCTGTTGTCCAGGTCCTGGGGATCGGTGTAATAAGCGTAAATCACATCTCCTTTTAAGGCCTGCAGCAGGGAATCCGAAGCGTCGGTAACAAGATTTTTGTCTACGGGTATGGGAACCCCGTAGGTACCGGGAGTTATCTCCTGCAGATTCAGGGTGACCGTATCCGGCCCCCGGTCCCCATAAAGCGGATCAGTAACCAGGGTAACGGTATAGTCCAGCCCGGGGCGCCACGCCTGATCCTGGACAATCAGGAATATGGTGTCCAGGTCGGTTGAATAGGTAAACACAGGGCTTCCCGCGGCCAGGGTTTCGGTGAAATACATGACGGCCGGTCTGGAATAGGGCCTGACCCGGACCGTATCGGATGCCGTATCACCGGGATTATTGGGATTTATCCAGGTGACGATGACCGAGTCATAATATCCGGCCTCCACCGTGCCATTTCCGGAGCCGGCATTCCCGGGATTCACGGAAAAGGGAATCTCGGCGGTAAAGCGGTAGAGACCGCCCGTCTGATCGAGAGAAAATAAGGTCAGGGTGTCTGTGTCGCCGTTTGACAGGGTAATGGCTACCGGCCTCACCGAGTTCAGGTTTGCTTCCGCGGCTGTGATGACTACCGTAAATGAGGCGTCCAATTCGGTGAGGGAATCTACTTCCTGGTAATTGGCATCCAGTATCTGCAGGGTTGACGGAGTGTTGGCCTTGGTGTAGGTGACTTCCAGTATATCGCTCGGGGCCCAGCCTCCCCTTATGGCAACGGCCCTTAAAACCGTGGTGGAGTCGACGGTAACGGCCTGGCTGTACAGTTTCTTGGTCTCATCAGGCGTGCTTCCGTCCAGGGTGTAGTATATCTGGGCGCCGAAAGTGGCGGTGGAAAGCCGGGACAGGAGAGAGGAGATGAACGTGGTGTCGGGCGGATCGGCCACAGGCGTCGCCACCTTGGGCTGGTAGGTTTCAGAGGCCTCGACGCTGGGTACATAGGCGTCTGAACCGATGGGATTGAATGCCTTTGCCCTCACGGTGGTCAGCAGGGAAAAGTTCAGGGAACTGGAAGGGGTGAAAATGGCGCTGGAGTCGTTAGGATGGCTGCCGTCGGTGGTGTAGCGGATGATGGCGCCTGTCACCATGGGATTGCTGATGGTCACGGTTATATTGCCGGAAAATACCTGGGAGGGAGGGGTTATCAGGGGCGCGTCCAGAGTGTCTCTTTTTATGTATATCTCCTGAATAACCGCGCTGGGGATCTTGGGCCCGTTGACGGCCAGGAACTTGATGGTGTCTGAGACCGTCAGCCCGATGGGTGATGCCGGATTAAACAGCAGCGCGCTCCTGTCCGGAGCGCTGTTGTCCAGGGTGTAGTAAATGCTGTCTCCCGGCAAGTCGGGAATCAGGTCGATGGAAATGCTTTCGGTAAAGTAGGTGGACGCAGGGTCTGCGGTGGGTATGCCTATCTGGTCCCGGGAATTGAGCCGGGCGGTGACCACGTTGCTCATTACGAAATTATCCGCGCTGTGCTGTATATAGGCCACGGCCCTGACAATGGTGCTTAAAAACACGTTGAAAGGAGCGTAGGGCGTCCCCACCAGGTTGGAGGGCATGGTGATGCCGTCGGTGGTATAATTTATGGATGATCCCGTGGTGGCGGCGGTGATGGTAACGGCTGTGTCTGTCTGGAAAAATGCGCCGTCAGGAGGACTTATCACCGGATCGGCTATTGACTTGGCCCCGTATTCCGCACTGCCCTGCTTGATGTCGTCGTCGGGATAAACCGGGTCTGTGTAGGAGGCGGTTATCACGTCCCCCGCCAGTTTTACCTGGAGGGTGTCGTCGTCTGCGGAAATGGGGCTGTAGTTGGCTGGGACCTGGGCAACCAGGTTGCCGTTTATCTCTGTCAGGGGCAGGGTCTCAGATTCGGCGGAAGTGGTGGTCAGAGTCACCGTGTAGTTCAGGGCCGGGTTGGCGGGCTGGTCTGTGATGATGATGTACAGGGGACTGTCGCCCTCGCTGAATTGCGAAGTGGTGTCGCCAAGGGAGTCCGAGGTGCTGAAGTATATTCTGGCCTGCTCGTCTACGGGCTGGACGATCACGGTATCGCTGGCCACGTCGTTGCCGTCATAGGGATTGGTCCAGGTGACTATAACCGTGTCATGGGACGCCGCTTCCAGAATGCTGTTTCCCGAAGGACTGCCGGTTATAACGTCAAAAGCAAAAGCGTTCTGATACACAATATCATACCCCGGTTCCGCGCCGGTGCTGGTGGTCATGGTCAGGGTTTCGGAATCACCGCGCAGGGTGGTAACCGCGCCCGGCTGGTATGAGGGAACTCCGGCCTGGTTGGTGGACAGCTTGACGCTGTACTGGGTTTCATCGGCGTATAAAATATCTATGGGGCTGACTCCGGCCGCATCGTATATCACCAGCCTGGACTGGGAAAAGGTCTTGGGATAGGTGACTTCCAGAATACCGCTGTCAAACCAGCCCGGACGGGTGGCGATGGCCTTGACGGTGGTCTGTATATACAGGTCGATGGCCCCGGTATAGAGAAAGGTGCTGCCGCCCGCGGAAGTGGCCGGATCATCTCCATTGAGGGTATAGAAAATGCTGGCGGAGGGAGTGGTGGTAAAAAGGGTGAGGGAAAGGGAAGAGATGATGGGGGTCCCGTCTCCGGGATTGGCCTGGGGAGTGGCTACCGTGGGTCTTTCTATATTCAGGGTGGTGGCCGCGGAGTCCCGGGAATCGCGCGGGTGTTCCCATTTCAAATACAGGGCGTCGCCAAGTTGTCCCTCCACCACGCTGTTGTTCGATGTGCCGGTGCCGGCCACCACCAGGAAGTCGGCCAGGTCCCGGTATACCGAATCCCAGGCCGTGGCGCCCAGGATCACTGTTTCCCCGTCTCCGCTGGCCGAAGCGGTGATGGAAACTGCAGGGTCGGTGACACCGGAAGTGGACTCAAGCTGGATGCCAAACATGGTCTCCAGGTAACCAAGGGTGGTAATTTCCGTATAGGAGGTATTGGTGGCAAGCAGGGTGCTGGGTTCCACGCAGGTTATGTCAAAAAGGGAATCCGGCAGGCTTATGTCACCTAAATTAGGCGTGGGCGGTCCGCTGGCATCCAGGGTGAAGGAATAGGTGAGAGGGGCCTGGGGCACCCCGTTTTTGGTGCTCTGGGTGGTTACGGTGATGGAGTTGGTCCCCGCTCCCAGCGCAACCACGCTGTCCAGGATGACCTGGAACATGCCGTTGGTGATTTCCACGTGGTTTGCGGACTGGCTCACCTGTCCGTTGGTGTTATTGGTGATAGTGGTAGAAGAAGGTATGCCTGGAGAGACGGCTTCCTCCACCACGGCCGCCATCATGTCCCGCAGAGCCGACGGATCACCGGCCGGAATAGGATAGTATCCGCCGCCCGTGATGTTTCCCAGGTGGGTCAACCGCCCGGCTGAGGTCGTAGAATCGGAATCAGCCGGATCACCGCCGATATAGATGGAATAAACGGGAGGCAGGTCCGCCTTGCCTGTCCATTCGTCATAAGCCACCATGTAGGGACTGCCGTTGCAGCTGCCGCTGGGACCGCAGGGCTCTCCGTCGGTTACAAATATAATGGCCTTTTTCTCATGCGGTCCCTGGGTAATCAGCACGCCCGCACGATTCAGGGCCTCCCGGTAATTCGTATAAACATTGCTTGTGCCGCCGCTTGCCACGCACCCCAGTTCACTTTGTTGAGTGGCCATGTTATCGATGGCGAACTGTTTGAGGACTGCGTCCCCCCCGTTTAAAAGCGTAATTGGCGCCAGTTCCGCGCACACATAACCGGCAAAACTGACAAATCCGCCATAGGACTCCGGGGCTATGGAATAGAGCTCATCCATGGACAGGGTGGTAGCGGTGGGAGCGTAATAAGTATTATCGGTTGTGTTCATGCTTCCGCTCTGGTCTACCACAAATACGATATCCACAGGGGGCTGTTCAGTGCCGGCCGGCGTGAGGCAGATACTCACGCCGTCGTTGTCTATCCTGGTGGTATTGGACGGGATTTGAATGGAAGCGCCGCCTACATCATTCATGTCCAGGCAGTTCTGGCTGACCAGCTCGCAGCGCGTCTGGGCATGGATGATGTTTATCATAAGCAACAGGGTGAAGAATATTCCGCCGCCGCTTGGAAACAGGGCAATCCTGGTTTGTGCGTTCAACATGCTAACCTCATTTTTTTAATTCGCGTAAAGTAAATCCCACCTGCAGGTAAAATGTAAAAAAAACATTCTTTCATTCATAAGATAACATAAGAATTCACTGCCGATTTTCTCACGTCCACAAGGTAAGGAAAGAACACCAGTACCCCGCGGTTTTTCAATGGCGCCGAAATGCAGTATTGGCCCTTTACAGGCCCGTATCTATAATGAGTTTGAACGCTGAAAACTCATCCCCACTCTAACCGTATTGTATTATACCTTATTCACTTATAAGAGACAAAACAATTAATGGATCAATGGAAATTTGAGTAAAAAAAGCAATAATGGGAATAAAATGGAAGCGGCTTACCGATCTGATATTAGCGGATTCTGCCCCATACTACCACCCCGTGTTCACGGCGCAGCTTTCTTCAGGAGGAGTAGATCGGGCTATGCCCTGCCGGTAGATGGCTTCCTGGTCTGGTTTGCCCGGAGACACATAGGTTACCACCCAGACATACACTCCGCTGCCGACAAAAGCCCCTTTATTATCCTTCTGGTTCCATATCAAGAAACTGACCACTCCCTCCTGGCTGGTATTGCGCCGGACCGGGTTTTCCAGCTCACCGCAATTGCCGAATCCCTGCACTGAGGAATGCACAAACTTACCAAGGTTATCGTAGATGGTGATATAGGCCGTATAGGGGCCATCCGACCACACGACAACGGTAGACAGACAGTTTTCAGGAAACGTCACAGGTTCATGGTCGTCATCCTGAGGGCCGCAAGTTTGCTGTGCGCGCATATCAATGGTCCCGTCTTCCTGCAATCCCATTGGTTGAATCCATCTTCTCTCAAAATCATATCCCAGGATTTCACCGTCATCACCAAAGACATAATTTTTTTCAGTATTGGGCATGGTTACTTCTCCGTCATGAATTTCACCCAGTGTTGAAATTATCCCCCATGAATTTATGTCCTGCCCTTCCACAGAGGAAAAGAGATACGTATGGTAAATGAATTTGGCTTTACTGTCTTTTTCAAACAGCACTTCTCTTTCCGACGGGGGATTACCGCTTGCGTCTGAAAAGAGAGGGCTGGAACTGAGGAAAATATAATCACCATCGCGTGGTTTCATGACGTCCCTTTGCGTGCTTATAATAAGCATCCATTGCAGGCTGTCGCCATCCACCAGCTCGGGCTTGGTGTTTTCCAAAAGGATCACGGGGTAGGATTCACCGGTTTCGCTGTTGGCGGAAACAAACCTCAAGAGGGAGTCCCAGACTGTTCCCGTATCAGCCAGGGGATAGATAGACTCAGACAGGGTTATTATCAAGGTGTCGGGATTCAGGTAGGTTTTTCCGCCTTGTTCATACGCCCCACCATCAGAAGATAAGCCGGAAGCTTCCATGATGACCGCACCGGCCTTGTCCTTGATTTCTATTTCCAGTCCCTGAAAAACCTGATTGTCCGGCAGGGTCAATTTCGGGGGCAGGGTCTGTGAGGCGCTGGTGGCTCCCAGGTCAAACACCTCATCGGCATCCTTGAGGACCACGGTCACAGTGCTGCTGTCAACGCTGCCGTCTTCCCTTATCAGAAAGGAGATCTCGCTCAAATCCTCATCGCTGTGATACTCCGCGGTATATTCCTGGCCGGCATTTTCCGGCCAGTCAATGGAGGAGATGTTTGCCGGCAGTTCCGGAAGCGTTTCGGAAAATTTTATAAAAATGGTATCCGCCCTTCCATCCTGGTCACCATCTATTATCCAGGCGGAATCCACCGGCACATAGGCGGCCTCTATGCCCAGGCTGGAAGAGCTGGGATTGCCGCTGTTTATCACCCAGGCATTGATGGTGGCAGTATTCCGGTTCGAGGAAAGATCCAATTCACCCTCAATAATCTGGTTATCGCCCTGGGGCGCTTGAGAAAAGCCGAAGGGGATGTCCGCTGATTCAAAGATACCGCTGTTGGCTTCGGTCTCAGTTACTCTCACCATCACGGTGTCTCCGCCGTCAGCAGTGATTACCACTTCAAAGGTATCAATTTCATATTTATCGGGGCTGGAGGCCTCGACCACCACCACGAAAGCAGAGGCTTCGTATTCATTCAGATTGGTGATTCTCAGCCCTCCGGACCGGTCTGTAAAATAAATGATCTGTGTTACCGCATCACTGAAAGAAACCTCCTTTGTTTCCGCAGTAGAATATACAGGATCTAAATACATCACCTCGATATAGTCAGCACTGAGCGTGGACAGAACCGTGTCCGATACATCCACAGCCACTTCATCCTTGGTAAAAGAACCAGAATAAGTGCTGTCATTTATCTGCACCAGTTTCAGGCCCTGGATGATGTCGGAGGTCAACCTGTCCCGTACATCCACCAGGATGGTATCCACTTCATTGGTGAAGTTCTGATCAATGACCGTGACGCAGATTTCCTCTGTGGCGCGCAGGATAGTTTCATCACCTCCGCAATCGCCTATGAGAATGACGGCTTCCTGGTCGGGGCGGGCCACCGTGAGGTCGTCCTGAATGGTCTGCAGCACCGTTCCATCCCCGGCATGGGTAGAAATCCGGGCCGTGACTTCTCCTTTAAAGAACACTTCCACTGCGCCGCTGTCGCCGGGAACTTCCGTTTCTTCCATGGGCACCGATATGGTCCATATGCCGATGCTGTCCTGCCGCGCCGGTTCGCCAAGGGTAATAATCAAGGTATCGTAATACACGATTCCAGTACCCAATGTATTTTTCACTGTTATGAAAAGCACTTTTTCATCAGTTACAAAATCATCAGTATAGCGGAGGTAGAGCGAGTCCTCGTCCGGGTCCCAGTACACGCCTTCGGCCAGCTCGTTGCCCAGGGCGTCGGTAAAGGCTATGCTGCCGGCCACCTCTCCGGGAGAACCGTACTCTATGTCCGCGGTCACGGATTCGCCATCCAGGGGATCGGTGTAGAAAGCGGAAATCGTGTCGGCGTTAAGCGCCTGCAACAAAAGGTCTCCCGGCACGGGGGTCCCGCTTTTTTCTATGGGCACTGCGGCCCCATAGACTCCGGGACTGATCTCCCGGAGATCGGTTGTCAAAGTATCCGGATCCCTGTCTCCGTAGGTTGGATCAGTGATAAGGCTGATGGTGTAAGTAAGACCGGGCCGCCACACCTGGTCCTGCACGATCAGGTAAATGGTATCCAGGGCAGTAGAATAGGTAAAGACGGGATTACCGGCAGTCAGCGATTCGGAAAAATACATCAGGGCCGGCCGCGGGTAGGGCCTGACCCGGACGGTATCGGAAACTATATCCGTGGGATTATTTGGATTGATCCAGGTGACAATGACTGAGTCGTAATATCCGGCTTCCACAGTGCCGTTGCCTGAATCTGCGTTCCCCGGGCTCACTGAAAAGGGAATCTCAGCGGTAAACCGGTAAAACTCGCCTTGTTGGCCAAAGGCAAAAAGGGTCAGAGTGTCGATGTCACCGTTTGACGGGGTGACGGCGAACGGCGATATGGTGTTCAGGTTAGCCTCCGCAGCAGTCACCACCACTGTAAAGGAAGAGTTCAACTCGGTAAGGGAATCAAGGGGCTGCTGCCTCAAATCAAGTATTTCCAGGATAGAGGGCGTGTCGATTTTAGTATAGGTGACTTCCAGGACATCGCTGGGTTCCCATTCTTCCCTGATGGCAATGGCCTTTATGGTAGTGGTGGAGATGACAGTAATGGCCCGGTCATACAGGTTTTTGGTCTGGTCCGGAGGACTTCCATCCAGAGTGTAATATATCTGTGCGCCGAAGGTGGCGGAGGAAAGCCGGGATAAAAGCAGGGAGATAAAACTTGTGTCTGAGGGCTCTGCCACGGGTGCTGCGACTTTGGGCGTGAAGGTTTCCGAGGAAATGGCGCTTGGCACGTAGGCGTCTGAGCCGATGGGATTAAAAGCCCGGGCCGTAACCGTGGTCCGCAGGGAAAAATTCAGAGAACTGGAGGGAGTGAAGATGGCGCTCGAGTCGTTGGGAGGCGTGCCGTCGGTGGTGTAGCGGATGATGGCGCCTGTCACCATGGGATTGCTGATGGTCACTGTAATATTGCCGTAAAACACCTGGGAGGGAGGGAGTATCACCGGCGCGTCCAGGGTGTCTCTTTTTATATATATCTCCTGAATAACCGCACTGGGGATCTTGGGTCCGTTGACGGCCAGGAACTTGATGGTGTCTGAGACTGTAAGCACAATAGGTGACGCCGGATTAAACAGCAGCGCGGTCCTGTCAGGGATGCTGCCGTTCAGGGTGTAGTAAATGCTGTCTCCGGCCGCGTCGGGAAGCAGGGCGATGGAAATGCTTTCAGTGAAGGAGGTAGAGGCGGGATCTGCGGTGGGAATGCCTATCTGGTCCCGGGAATTGAGCCTGACGGTGACCACGTTGCTCAGTACGTAATTGTCCGCGCTATTTTGTATGTATGCCACGGCCCTGACAATGGTGCTCAAAAACACATTGAACGGCGCGTAGGGAGTACCCACTGTATTGGAAGGCGTTGTTATTCCATCAAGGGTATAGTTAATAGATGAGCCTGTGGTAGCGGCAGACATGGTAACTGCCGTGTCTGTCTGGAAAAAGGCGCCGTCGGCAGGAGTTATCACCGGATCTGCGATGGACTTGGCCCCGTATTCCGCGCTGCCCTGCTTGATGTCGTCATCTGAATAAACCGGGTCTGTGTAAGAAGCCGTTATCACGTCTCCAGCCAGCTTAACCTGTAAAGTGTCGTCATCAGCTGAAATGGGATAGTAGTTGGCCGGGATCTGGGCCACCAGGTTGCCGCCTGACTCGGTCAAGGTCACAGTTTCGGATTCAGCCGAAGTGGTGGTAAGGGTCACCGTGTAAGTCAGGGACGGGTCAGCGGGCTGATCTGTGATGATGATGTAGATGACGGAATCACCCTCCGAGAACTGGGAAGTGGTGTCGTCCAGTGAGTCTGAAGTGCTGAAATATATCCTGGCCTGCTCATCCACGGGCTGGACAATAACAGTGTCACTGGCAACGTCGTTGCTGTCCATCGGATTGGTCCAACTCACTATTATGGTATCATACCGGAAAGCTTCCAGAATATCATTATTTGAAGTCGGGTTGATAACGTTGAAGTCAAATACATCCCGGAAGATAAGCGCGTACTCTGCGTCTGATCCGGTATTGGTGGACATGGTCAGAGTCTCTGTATCTCTGTTTGATACAGTTATGGCCACGGGCTCATAAGATAAACTGCCCGCTTGGTTTGTGGATAGCTTCACGGCGTATTTATCCGCAGCGCCATACAGGATATTAACCGGCAGAGCCAAACCGTTTGAGTCGAGAATCTCCAGTCTGGAGCTGGTGGGGAGTTTTGTATAGGCCTCGGTAATGGTATCGCTGTTTATCCAGTCTGTTTTTACCGCAAAGGCCTTCAGGGTGGTGGTTTCAGTTATGCTGAGGGTATCCGTGTACACCGGGCTGGTAGCAGATGGATCATTTCCATCCAGGGTATAATAGATAGTGGCTCCTTCAATGTTTGCCATTAAGATAACCTTCTCCTGAGAGGGAAAAGTCCTGCCCCCAGGAACGGCCTGCACGGTTAGCTGGGGCGGATCAAAAATGCCGATACTGGTTGTTATGGTTATTTTCGGGTTACTGTTATGCCTGTCCGCAAAGAAGAAATCAAAGTTGTAAACCTGACCAATGGTGAGATTTAGATCATCCAGGGAAAAGCTTTTTACCTTCTGGCCCGAAACCTCGATATCCAGAGCGAGTTTTCCGCCTATGAATACCCATACTTCCTGGCCGCCTGAAAAATTAAAGATTTCCCCCCCTTCATAGATGAACTGGCTGTGGATTTCCATGGAAAAGGCGAAATTGCGGACCCCGCCGCCGACGCCTTCGTTGCCAAAACCCATCCCATCCAGTGGAGTAAAACTACTATTGGTGTACTCATACAGACCGCTGGCATTGAGCTGAAAGGGCAGTGAGTCCGGGAAAACCATGTTAAGGTAACTGGTATCGCTTCCCCCCGGCCAGGGGGTATACCATTCCGTAACCCTCTCAATACACCGGAGATCGTAACTCCCCGCGTACTGCTGGTTAAAAAGAGGCTTCCTCTCCTGATTGAGATTTGAGTCCAGGAGGCCGGACTCCTTGCCCTGGCTGCAGTAGGTTTGCATAAATGCCGGGTTTGATCCGTCGGCATGAAAGTCATAATAGGCCACAGAGAGCCATGCGGTATCTGAGGAACCCTGGGCGGAAACGGCGGCCTGGATAAACAGCATAAACCACAAAGCCGTTGAAAATAAGGATGCAACTCC
>JBHPJW010000047.1:0-19487 GCA_042567505.1 Fibrobacterota bacterium | reverse complement strand
GAGACAAACAGGTCCTCTTCAAAAGGCAGAAAGGGATTTTCCGGTTTTTTCAGGACGGAGGCCTCACCCGGATAAGTCTGTTCCTGTTTCCTGGCCAGGCTGGACACCCGCCGGATCATGAAATCGACCCCGCTGTCGTGAATGCTGCTTTCCCGGGTTCTGATGGCCTGCAGCGCCCCGGAGGCAAGAGCCCTTTCTGTGGCTTCCTGAACGAGCTTCCACAGCATACCGGATCTAAAGCTCAGTTTTCCCTGAGTGGTCATAATTTAAACTCTTGGGTTGATTTTTCCGTCTTACCAGAGATGGTCGGCATTAAACCTATTAAAAAACCTTTTGTCTTACTATTGCAAAAATTTAGGGGAATTACTCATTTTGCCATATTCAAACCGGGGGTATAGCTCAGTTGGTAGAGCGTAGCGTTCGCAATGCTAAGGTCAGGGGTTCGACTCCCCTTACCTCCAGGCTAAGTACTTTTGAGGGAAAGCGCTTTCAATTCCTTCCAATGCCCTGATGGCCGGGTGAATTTCTCGCCTTTGCCCTTTGATAAACAATTTACTGCATTTCAATCTTTTTTTCGCCATTTAGAAACGGTTTAAAGCATTCCTTCAGGAAATTACAGATCCAAAAAAATCTTTTTTAACCTGCATGGTTTTTAAAAAAACCAATCCTTATTATCTTTATTTCATCCAAAGGCGGGGGATGCCTGATGGGGGGTAAAAAATAAAAATCAACATCATAAATTACTTCACAGTTTCCAATCCCATTCATAAATGACAGCAGTGTCCCCGGGGTATGCATGGGAGCGACATTTGTAAAAGACAACAACACAAAAAATCTTAACACCTGGAGAAAAACAGCATGATTAGAAAAAGCAGAGCAACAGGGCTTCTTTTAGCCGGTATGTTTATGGCGTTGATGGCCGTAAGCTGTTCCGAAAACGGTGAGACGACCACTATCCTTGGCGATGATCCCAACGTGCTGGCCATAAGCCTGAGCGGAGAATTGACAGGCGACGTATCCTCAGTCGCTCAAGTTACCGCCACGGTTACCGGCGACGGCCTTCAGGACACCACTTTGGTGGTGGCGCTGACCTGGAACCTCAATTCCAGTATATATACCGGCATTATCGCCGTTCCCGCGGACGGTCAGGCCTGGCTGGCGGAAATCAGGGTCATTGACGCGGCCGGCCGCGTTACCGGCTACCAGGCCGTGACCCTGGACAATGTATCCACCGGAGTCATTTCTCTCACCATGGACGCGAATAATGCCGTTCCCCAGGTTTCCGCAGGTGCAGACACGACCCTGAGCGTCAATGACGTTGTTTCACTTCACGGTACGGCCACCGACCTCAACGGCAGCATAGTCACCTGGGAGTGGGACATCGGCAACACGGGTGTATTCGTGGCCAGTTCAGGGGACACCAGCATTGCCCTGCCGGCCACAGAGACGGCGGCGTTCAGCGCCATACTGCGCGCCACGGACAATGAAGGCAACACGGGCCTGGACACCGTGGTTTTCAACGTGCTGCAGGACATTCCTCTGGCTTTCTTCACGGCCTCGCCGGAGACGGTTTCTGTCAAGGACACCATTTTCCTTGCCGGCACGGCGTCGGACAGTCTCGGGACCATCGCGACCTGGGAATGGGACGCGGGCGGAACGGGCGTCTTTGTGACGTCCACCTCTGGAAGCAGCACCGCCATCGCCCCGGACACGGGCGTGGCCGCCTATCCTATTGTTCTGCGGGTCACCGATGACGACGGCAACGCGGTCACTGTTTCAGATACTATTGTTGTTCTTCAGGACGCGCCTGTCCTGCAGGTGCTTACGGAGGCCACCGAGGTGTCCATCAACGATTCCATCAGGCTGGTGGCCAACGCGCAGCAGGCCTTTGGCAGCGTTGTGCTGTGGGAGTGGGACATTGGCCTGACAGGTACTTTTGTGCCGACGGCCACCGGCGATACCGTGGTGGTCGCGCCGGACTCCATCAACCAGATTTATAACATAGCCCTTCGGGCGACCGATGACGACGGCAATGCGGTCGCAGACACGGTGGCGGTGGAGATTTCTCTGGACCCTCCCACCTCAAGGCCCACGGCCGAGATGAGCACCGTCTCCATCGGCGACACCATCCGTCTCCTGGGCGATGCCGTCAATCAACTCGACAGTATTGTGGTGTGGTCATGGGACATGGGCCTCACCGGGACCTTTGTGCAGACGTCCACCAGCGACACTTTTGCCCTCGCCCCTGATTCAGCGGCCGACAGCCTGGGCTTTGCTCTCAGCGTGACCGATGAGGACGGGTTCACCGATACGGCTGAGGTGTGGGTCTCCGTGGTCCTGGACATCCCTGTCCTGCGGGCCATGATTCCCTCGGCGGTTTCCCTCAATGATTCCATTTTGCTGCAGGACAGCACGATAGACACCCTGGGCAGCATTGTCAAACGGGAATGGGACATCGGCGCCACCGGGACCTTTGTTGAAGTTTCCACCAACGACACCACGGTGCTGGCCCCTGACTCAGCGGTGGACAGCCTGCTCCTGGTCTTGAGGGTGACTGATGACGACTCTAACGTGGTGACAGACACCCTGGTGATGAGCGTGGAGACCGACCCGCCCGTGGCCGAGCTTACCGCTCCCGACACGGCCCAGACCGGCCGCGCCTTCACCATCAACGGCCTTTCGAGCTCTCCGGGGGAAACCCACGGCGGCAGCATCATCAGGTATGAATACAGCATAGGCTCCTATGACACGTTTATTGAGGCGTCCGGCGAAGACACCCTTATTACCGCGCCCGCCGCCGAAACGGACAGTTTCGTGGTGGTCCTGCGGGTTACCGACGACGACAGCGTGACCGACCTGGACACCCAGTACGTGAGGATTTACGGTATCTGGAACGCTTCAGCTGATTTTGACGGCTATGACATCGCATTGACCACGGACAACGGCGTGCCCTGGGCGGCTTACCGGCACGGCTCACCCGCCGACACGGTGGCGGTGGTCATGTTAGACAGCGTCTGGACTGCGGTGAGTGAGGTCTCTGTGTCCGGCGCCTATGACATCGCGCTCGCTGCCGCGGGCGGCGTTCCCTTCGTGGCCGTCAATTACATCGACCCCGCCGACTCCATAAGCAAGCTGACCGTGCTGAGCTTTAACGGAACTACCTGGAACACCGTGGGTACCGCGGGCTTTGCCCAGAACGTAACCGATATCTCACTGGCCCTGGACGATGCCGGGCAGCCGGCGGTAGCCTACAGCGCCGTGGACAGCAGGCAGGTATCGGTGATGGCCTTTGACGGCGCCGCCTGGGCGGATGAAGGGACCCAGGGGTTCTCTTCCGACAGCTGTTTTAACATCACACTGGCCATTTCCGCAAGCGGCGCGCCCTTTGTGTCCTATATAGACGCTTCCACCGGCACCCCGGTCCCGGTGGTCATGGAACTGACGGGCAACAACTGGTCTGAAGCGGGCGGGGCCGGGTCCCTGACCGGAGCGGCCGGAGACATCGCCATCTTCAGTGCCAATGACACCCTGTACGCGGCCTACTGGGACGCGACCGCTGCAAACACCAGGGTCCTGATGCTGGACGGCAACAGCTGGGCGGTCATGGGTCAGTTCGCCGCGGGCGCCGGTGCGCCGTATGACATTTCCCTGGCCGTGGGCGCCGGGAGGACTTATGTCTCCCTGTCCCAGGACGACCCCCTGAACCCGATTTTCATCAAGGCCAATGTGATGACCTTCGACGGCGCCAGCTGGGTGACTGCGGGCGCGCCCATCTTCGCCGGTCTGGAGGAAGAAGTGTCTCTGGCTGTGGACGGCAGCGGGGTTCCCTATGCCGCTTTCCTGGCCACCGTGATGGTTTATGAATAAGTGAATAGAGTTGAATGAAAAACGAACAGTATCAATTAAATGTATTGCCGGTAGTCTCCCGGGCCAGACTCGGGACTTTGCCGGCAGAGAAGGAGAAAAGAACATGTTGAGAAACATCACAGTCGCAGCGTGTGCGCTCACCCTGCTTGCCGGAGCGGTTTCCGGCCAGATTCTCAGGCCGTATTTCATGAAAGCACCAATGCCGGTTACCGCCGACGGCGTGCTGGACGAGTGGTACTTTGTCCACGCCATTGACTTTAAGACCGGCGCGGTCAATGATTACTACCGGCCCGTGGTGGAAGGATGGCTTCCCGCCTCAGACACTGACTGCAGCGGCAAGTTCAGGTGGATGTGGGACGAAACCAACCTGTATATCTCCGTGGAGGTCACTGATGATGTTCCTGCCGTGGTCAACACCATTACCAGAAGAGACGAAACCTTGGAGGTCTATGACGGGATAGAAGTCTATTTCAGCACCGCCAGGCTGGAGTTTGAGGCAACCCATGGATTTGCGCATGACAGATCCGATAACTCCATAATTCTGGACGGCAAGCTCAGGATCTATTACGATCTGGCCAATGACCGCTGGTCTATCCGGGAATTATGGTACCTGAACGACTCCCTGGAAAACACCAGTCAGGGCGTGGTGGTGGACTCCCTGGGGTATACCCTGGAGGTGGTGATCCCCTGGGCCTCCCTGGAATCTCCCAACGGCAACAACTTCAATCTGGAGCCCGGCGATGTGTTCAGCTTCGGCCTCTCGCTGTTCGACACGGATGTACTTGGCCCTTCCGGAGTTCCCGACTTTGACGGCTACCAGTTATCCGTGAACCCCTTGGACGGGGCTTTTCAGGAATACTGGGCCTGTGAAGTTGTCGACCGGGAATATATGGTCATCGGACAGTCCCGGCCCTACATCAAGAAAGTGCTGCCCGGCAGGGAACCCGTGATCGACGGTAATCTGGACGACTGGTATTTCGATTACCACATAAGCATAGACAGCATGACGTTAGCGAAGGCGGGATCAGACGATGAACTCGTCGTGGAAGAAGATACCATTATGAATCAGGACGGCAGCGGTACCATTAGAATGATGTGGGATGACGACTATCTCTATGTGGGTGTGGAAGCCACTGATGACAGTGCGGGCTTCTTTTCCGGCACCTGGGTCATCGATTCCGTTCCCCGTCCCATCATAGACACCAACACAATTGACGACACTACCGTCACCTATGATACCACAGGATTTGATTCCAGCATTGATACATCCTTTGCCCTTGGTTCGTTCTGGGACAATGACGGCACTGAAATCATGATAAGGAATAAAAACCTTGCTGACTCTACTACAACCCTGGGAAACGAGCTGTATCCCGAAATAGTGGACTGGAAACTCAGGCTGGCTTATAACAGAGAGAGTGATGATTGGCGCTTTTGTGAAGAATGGGTGCATCTGGTTTGCCCGAGCTTGACTCCCGACTCCATGGAAGGAGACAAAATCTGGGTAGAAACAGAGAACGGGTATGTGATCGAGAGCCGGATCCCATGGACATCCCTCACCAGCACGGACGGAACCAACTGGGATTTCCGGCCGGGAAAGAGAATATCCATGTTCTGGGCTTTGGTTGATCAGGACGGTACGGATGGCACCGCCCGGTTCTTATCGCTTACCGATGGCTTTAACTGGGTGAAAGAGGACTATACGATCGTTGATATTCTGGGGCCGCACATCGCCGAAGATCCCTACCAGGATTTTGTGCCCTATGAATTTAACAACGTTGAGGACGCGGGTCCGGGTCCGATAAATCCTTTCAGGCTCTTCGCTAATTATCCAAACCCGTTCCGCTCCGCCACAAGCATAGCGTTTTCCATAGGAGAGTCCCAAAGAGTAGAACTCAGTGTATACGACCTGATGCAGCGCAAGGTCCTGACCATCCTGGATAAGCAGGAACTGTCCGCGGGAAGGCATGATGTAAGCTTCAACGCGGAATCTCTTTCCTCAGGCATCTATTTTTACAAGCTCACCAGAGAGGACGGAGCCAGTATCATCAAGAGCATGACAGTGATAAAATAAGTTATTGCTGCATGGGGTTTCATAGATTCATAAATGACAGCAGTGTCCCCGGGGTATGCATGGGAGCGACATTTGTAAAAGACAACAACACAAAAAATCTTAACACCTGGAGAAAAACAGCATGATTAGAAAAAGCAGAGCAACAGGGCTTCTTTTAGCCGGTATGTTTATGGCGTTGATGGCTGTAAGCTGTTCCGAAAACGGTGAGACGACCACTATCCTTGGCGATGATCCCAACGTGCTGGCCATGAGCCTGAGCGGAGAATTGACAGGCGACGTATCCTCAGTCGCTCAAGTTACCGCCACGGTTACCGGCGACGGCCTTCAGGACACCACTTTGGTGGTGGCGCTGACCTGGAACCTCAATTCCAGTATATATACCGGCATTATCGCCGTTCCCGCGGACGGTCAGGCCTGGCTGGCGGAAATCAGGGTCATTGACGCGGCCGGCCGCGTTACCGGCTACCAGGCCGTGACCCTGGACAATGTATCCACCGGAGTCATTTCTCTCACCATGGACGCGAATAATGCCGTTCCCCAGGTTTCCGCAGGTGCAGACACGACCCTGAGCGTCAATGACGTTGTTTCACTTCACGGTACGGCCACCGACCTCAACGGCAGCATAGTCACCTGGGAGTGGGACATCGGCAACACGGGTGTATTCGTGGCCAGTTCAGGGGACACCAGCATTGCCCTGCCGGCCACAGAGACGGCGGCGTTCAGCGCCATACTGCGCGCCACGGACAATGAAGGCAACACGGGCCTGGACACCGTGGTTTTCAACGTGCTGCAGGACATTCCTCTGGCTTTCTTCACGGCCTCGCCGGAGACGGTTTCTGTCAAGGACACCATTTTCCTTGCCGGCACGGCGTCGGACAGTCTCGGGACCATCGCGACCTGGGAATGGGACGCGGGCGGAACGGGCGTCTTTGTGACGTCCACCTCTGGAAGCAGCACCGCCATCGCCCCGGACACGGGCGTGGCCGCCTATCCTATTGTTCTGCGGGTCACCGATGACGACGGCAACGCGGTCACTGTTTCAGATACTATTGTTGTTCTTCAGGACGCGCCTGTCCTGCAGGTGCTTACGGAGGCCACCGAGGTGTCCATCAACGATTCCATCAGGCTGGTGGCCAACGCGCAGCAGGCCTTTGGCAGCGTTGTGCTGTGGGAGTGGGACATTGGCCTGACAGGTACTTTTGTGCCGACGGCCACCGGCGATACCGTGGTGGTCGCGCCGGACTCCATCAACCAGATTTATAACATAGCCCTTCGGGCGACCGATGACGACGGCAATGCGGTCGCAGACACGGTGGCGGTGGAGATTTCTCTGGACCCTCCCACCTCAAGGCCCACGGCCGAGATGAGCACCGTCTCCATCGGCGACACCATCCGTCTCCTGGGCGATGCCGTCAATCAACTCGACAGTATTGTGGTGTGGTCATGGGACATGGGCCTCACCGGGACCTTTGTGCAGACGTCCACCAGCGACACTTTTGCCCTCGCCCCTGATTCAGCGGCCGACAGCCTGGGCTTTGCTCTCAGCGTGACCGATGAGGACGGGTTCACCGATACGGCTGAGGTGTGGGTCTCCGTGGTCCTGGACATCCCTGTCCTGCGGGCCATGATTCCCTCGGCGGTTTCCCTCAATGATTCCATTTTGCTGCAGGACAGCACGATAGACACCCTGGGCAGCATTGTCAAACGGGAATGGGACATCGGCGCCACCGGGACCTTTGTTGAAGTTTCCACCAACGACACCACGGTGCTGGCCCCTGACTCAGCGGTGGACAGCCTGCTCCTGGTCTTGAGGGTGACTGATGACGACTCTAACGTGGTGACAGACACCCTGGTGATGAGCGTGGAGACCGACCCGCCCGTGGCCGAGCTTACCGCTCCCGACACGGCCCAGACCGGCCGCGCCTTCACCATCAACGGCCTTTCGAGCTCTCCGGGGGAAACCCACGGCGGCAGCATCATCAGGTATGAATACAGCATAGGCTCCTATGACACGTTTATTGAGGCGTCCGGCGAAGACACCCTTATTACCGCGCCCGCCGCCGAAACGGACAGTTTCGTGGTGGTCCTGCGGGTTACCGACGACGACAGCGTGACCGACCTGGACACCCAGTACGTGAGGATTTACGGTATCTGGAACGCTTCAGCTGATTTTGACGGCTATGACATCGCATTGACCACGGACAACGGCGTGCCCTGGGCGGCTTACCGGCACGGCTCACCCGCCGACACGGTGGCGGTGGTCATGTTAGACAGCGTCTGGACTGCGGTGAGTGAGGTCTCTGTGTCCGGCGCCTATGACATCGCGCTCGCTGCCGCGGGCGGCGTTCCCTTCGTGGCCGTCAATTACATCGACCCCGCCGACTCCATAAGCAAGCTGACCGTGCTGAGCTTTAACGGAACTACCTGGAACACCGTGGGTACCGCGGGCTTTGCCCAGAACGTAACCGATATCTCACTGGCCCTGGACGATGCCGGGCAGCCGGCGGTAGCCTACAGCGCCGTGGACAGCAGGCAGGTATCGGTGATGGCCTTTGACGGCGCCGCCTGGGCGGATGAAGGGACCCAGGGGTTCTCTTCCGACAGCTGTTTTAACATCACACTGGCCATTTCCGCAAGCGGCGCGCCCTTTGTGTCCTATATAGACGCTTCCACCGGCACCCCGGTCCCGGTGGTCATGGAACTGACGGGCAACAACTGGTCTGAAGCGGGCGGGGCCGGGTCCCTGACCGGAGCGGCCGGAGACATCGCCATCTTCAGTGCCAATGACACCCTGTACGCGGCCTACTGGGACGCGACCGCTGCAAACACCAGGGTCCTGATGCTGGACGGCAACAGCTGGGCGGTCATGGGTCAGTTCGCCGCGGGCGCCGGTGCGCCGTATGACATTTCCCTGGCCGTGGGCGCCGGGAGGACTTATGTCTCCCTGTCCCAGGACGACCCCCTGAACCCGATTTTCATCAAGGCCAATGTGATGACCTTCGACGGCGCCAGCTGGGTGACTGCGGGCGCGCCCATCTTCGCCGGTCTGGAGGAAGAAGTGTCTCTGGCTGTGGACGGCAGCGGGGTTCCCTATGCCGCTTTCCTGGCCACCGTGATGGTTTATGAATAAGTGAATAGAGTTGAATGAAAAACGAACAGTATCAATTAAATGTATTGCCGGTAGTCTCCCGGGCCAGACTCGGGACTTTGCCGGCAGAGAAGGAGAAAAGAACATGTTGAGAAACATCACAGTCGCAGCGTGTGCGCTCACCCTGCTTGCCGGAGCGGTTTCCGGCCAGATTCTCAGGCCGTATTTCATGAAAGCACCAATGCCGGTTACCGCCGACGGCGTGCTGGACGAGTGGTACTTTGTCCACGCCATTGACTTTAAGACCGGCGCGGTCAATGATTACTACCGGCCCGTGGTGGAAGGATGGCTTCCCGCCTCAGACACTGACTGCAGCGGCAAGTTCAGGTGGATGTGGGACGAAACCAACCTGTATATCTCCGTGGAGGTCACTGATGATGTTCCTGCCGTGGTCAACACCATTACCAGAAGAGACGAAACCTTGGAGGTCTATGACGGGATAGAAGTCTATTTCAGCACCGCCAGGCTGGAGTTTGAGGCAACCCATGGATTTGCGCATGACAGATCCGATAACTCCATAATTCTGGACGGCAAGCTCAGGATCTATTACGATCTGGCCAATGACCGCTGGTCTATCCGGGAATTATGGTACCTGAACGACTCCCTGGAAAACACCAGTCAGGGCGTGGTGGTGGACTCCCTGGGGTACACCCTGGAGGTGGTTATCCCCTGGGCCTCCCTGGAATCTCCCAACGGCAATAATATCAATCCCGTGCCTGGCGAAGTGTTCAGCTTCGGCCTCTCCCTGTATGACACTGACGTACTGGGCCCTTCCGGAGTTCCCGACTTTGACGGCTACCAGTTGTCCGTGAACCCCTTGGACGCATCTTTTCAGGAATACTGGGCCTGTGAAATCATTGACCGTGATTCTATGGCCATCGAACAGTCCCGGCCCTATTGCAAGAAAGTGCTGCCCGGCAGGGAACCCGTGATCGACGGTAATCTGGACGACTGGTATTTTGCTTTTCCTGTAGAAATAAACCACAAAACTGTGATGTTTGGCGATCCTCCCTTTGAAACCGATTCATTGAGGGATACCGCATATATAAACGAGGACTTCAACACATTGGTACATATTATGTGGGATGATGATTATTTTTATCTGGGGTATGAATCAGTTGATGACGTTCCCGGCAAGTTTGCCGGCATTTTTCAAATCGATTCACTCCCGCGTCCCATCATTGATACAATCAACGTTGATGATACTACCGTCACCTATGATACTACCGGCTTCGATTCCACCATTGATACATCTTTTGTTTTTGACAATTACTGGGACAATGATGGTCTTGAGTTCATGATAAGGACTGTGGAACTCGCCGACACCACCACAGTGCTTTTACCCATGACTTACGATGAGATAGTGGACTGGAAACTCCGGTTGGCCTACAACAAAGAAACGGGCCACTGGAGGTTCTGCGAAGAGTATGTGTATCCTACCTGCGGGAACGACAATCCCGATTCCCTCATGACTGGAGACAAGGTGTGGGTGGAGACTGAAACCGGCTACGTGATTGAGAGCAGGATTCCCTGGGCCTCTCTGACAAGTCCGGAGGGGATAAGCTGGGATTTTGAACCGGGAAGGAGAATGTCCATGTTCTGGGGCCTGGCTGATATGGATTCAATTCAAGGCGAGCCGTTGTGGTTATCAATTTCCGGTTCCTGGAACGACATAAAAACGACCTATACCATCGTTGACATCCTTGGTCCGCACATTGCCGAAGAACCCAACCAGGATTTCGTGCCTTACAATGAAGTTAAGGAAGCTTTCCCGGGCTTGAATGCCCCTTTCAAGCTGTTCGCCAACTATCCCAACCCGTTCCGTTCCACTACGCGCATAGCGTTCTCCATAGGAGAGCCCCAGAGAGTAGAGCTCAGTGTCTACGACCTGATGCAGCGCAAGGTCCTGACGGTCCTGGACAATCAGGAAATGTCCGCTGGAAGGCATGATGTAAGCTTTAACGCTGAATCTCTTTCCTCAGGCATCTATTTCTACAGGCTCACCAGAGAGGACGGAGCAAGCATCATCAAGAGCATGACCATCATTAAATAGGTGCCTCTTGGGTGGAAGAACTCCACCCGGGCTCCTGTCTCATTCAAAGGGGTTTTGCGCCCTCGGTTCTTCTTTTGCCGGCAGATCGTCTTCTGATTTATAGGTCTTGATTATTTTTGTGATGCCTGTGGCCTTTAGAACAGCGACCATAGTGTCTTTCGGCTCTATAATACAGAGTTTGCCTCCTTCATCCTTGATTTGCTTGTAACAGCGAACCAGGACGCCAATCGCTCCGCTGTAGATGTATGAAGACTCGGTAAAATTTATGGCAATATGCTTTATCCCCAGTTTAATATACCCTTCAATGAGGCTCTGGAGCTCGACCAGCTCAGAGATAACCTCAAGCTCCTCCTCTATCCTCAGTATACGATAAGGCCCCAGTGTCTTGATTTCCATTTTCATCTTTGAACTCCTTTTATATCACCAGTTTTGCTTTCGCTGAGGCCGCCTGATTAAGGAATAACATAAGCTGCTTCTTATTATGATAATTTTTCCCGCATAAATCGAGGAAAAAGCATTTTAAAAATATCTCCTTGATATTTCATGTAAAACCAGTCTCAAACCCGGTTTATGAAGTCGCGAACCCATCTGTATAAAAGAGCAAGTGGCGGGGTATGGAGGTTTAAGGCCCAGGAGTGATCTCTACTTCAAACAATTTCGGCCAAAGCTTGCCTGTTACCATAATCCTGTCGTTGTCCCCGTCATAAGCTATGCCATTTAAAACATCAGCAGCCGCAGCCTCAGTAGGGCTCAGCAGGCCGCCGGCGTCAATTCTTCCCAGCACACTGCCGGTTGAGGGGTCTATCATGAGAATATCGTCAGACATCCATACATTGGCAAACACCTTATGATGGAAATACTCAAGTTCATTGAGGTTCATAACCGGACTGCCCGCTGACGTCACGCTCAGGCTCCCCGTTTCCTCGTAGGTGTCCGGATCCCGGAAAAAGAGGGAGGAACTGCCGTCGCTGATTATCAATTTCTCCCCGTCATGGGTGATCCCCCACCCTTCCGTGGCCACCGGGAAGCTGTCGAGCAGGGCAAAACTTTCCCAGTTATAGACAAAAGCGATGTTCTCCTGCCAGGTGATCTGAATAATCCTGCCGGCGAATTTGGTAATGCCCTCGCCAAAGTAAACATCAGCCAGGTCATGCTGCTGTAAAACGCTGCCGGTCTCCAGTTCCACTTTCCTGAGCGATGACTGGCCCCGTAATCCCGTTCCTTCATACAACAATCCGTCCTCATAAATGAGTCCCTGGGTAAAAGCTTCGGGATCATGGGGCCACTCATTACGTACGGAACAGGTGAAGGCTCTCACACTCTGTGATGTAACCGTTACTGATACGCTGTCGGCGCCTGTCAGCCCGTCATCATCTGCAGCCACCGCTGTGAGAACACGTTCTCCCACCGTGTGCCGCCAGCTCGGCCACACGAATTCATAGGGCGGAGCGTCATCAACGGCAGCCGGTTCCCCGTTTATATAAAGCGCTACTGAAGCAATGGTCCCGTCATCGTCCTGCGCCTCCGCGGCAACGGTAATGCTGTCTCCAAAGCTGAATTCGGCGCCTCCGGCAGGGTTCGTTATCGCGCAGGAGGGATGCTTGTATATCTCAACATCACCCAGGTCCGCCTCCAGGGTATCCAGTCCCATGGAAAGCGATTGATACCCGTCCTTTTCAAACCGAAGCGAGTCCAGCACAGCGGTTTTCTTGGCAAGCGCGTTTCCTTTATAACCTTCCCGTGCAGCCGCGAAGCCCTGACGCTGTACTCCCAGCTTCACCGCTTTTAACACGCCTACACCTCCCCCGGCCTCAAACCTGACCAGATACATGGAGGACGTCAACGGTACGTTCACCAAGTTAAAAAGGTCCATGGAATGAGTCCCCCGATCCATTATGCGATCCAGTGCACAGTCTTTTCTGGCCCCTTCTAAATCATATAGGCAAATACTGACCTTCCGGGCCTGCTGCAGGGTAAAGGAAACACGGCCTGAGGCGTCATGGTAGGTAAGCCTGAATACTGGCCCTGACGCTCGTATGTTCTGCTCCTTGATGAACTGAACGCCGGTATCGGCCATGGCGAAGGAACCGTCCGCGCCGGTTACCGAGGAGTCCCTGATGCCCTGCAGGTATACCAGCACACCCGGCACCGGAGAGCCTTGTGAATCCAGCACCCGCCCGCTCAGGTTCAGATCAACGGCCAGCACACCGGAACATATAATTGACAGTATAATGGAAATCGTTTGGATAACGCAGCGATAGAACATGGTATGGGCCCTGGTAGTAATATAAAATACTAAAGCCTATAATATACTTGGCTTTGCCATGGAAAACTGGGATATTGTGATCTTCCCCCTCTTTTGTTCCTCCCCCTTTCAGGGGGGAGGGATGGAAACAAAAAAAATGCTTTATTTGGATACATTGGAAAATGTGGGGACACGGGATTTGCCAATTGTGAAAAAGGACCATATTATCAACTCCCTTCCTTGATCCTCCCCCTTTCAGGGGAAGGGATGGAAACTAGACAAAAGAGGGGAAAATACCAATTTTGTTGAGGACATGTTCACACGCTTTTATAAAAAGCCAAGGAAGCCTGACTATATGGTGAACCTTGCCAGGGAAAAGAGGAAAAAACCTACTCCGGGTGAACGCGCTTTGTGGTTCGCTTTAAAGAGAAAAAAGGGCTTTGGATGTCATTTCAGGAGACAGGCGCCATTTGGCAGGTACATTCTTGACTTTTACTGTACAAAAAAACGATTGGCCATAGAAGTGGATGGAGACTCCCATATCGGAAACGAGGAAAATGACAGACTCAGGCAGGAAGATCTCAACTCGTGGCATGTTCATGTCATCCGGTTTAAGGAAGAAGACGTTCTCAAGAACATCAAGCAAGTGCTTGCGGAAATTGAAACAGCCGTTAACCAGATCAAGGACTTGCCCCATGACTGGGCAAAGTCTCTCGACCCACCCGGATCAGTACAATCCCCGGACAAATAATCCGTCATTTTTCCAGAGACGAGTGATAAAGAGGCCCGACCACCGTTGCTTTATCAATCCCCTCTCTTGACTCTCCCCTGATTGGCCGAGTTTTTCACCCATCCAAGGAAAAAGCCAAAACAACCCTATATACATACCGCTCCCAACACCCTAATAACAAACTCGGCCAATCACCCTCTTCAAGTCAACACGCTCAGCTCTCCCCCTGAAAGGGGGAGAGTCAATAGAGGGGGAAATCGCAGTGGCCCAGCTATCTAAGGCTCAGCCCGCCTCCCGGGAGGCCCATTAGTTATATTAGCCCATATGACCTCACTCCGTGACCACACCATCCTCGGCCGCACCGGTCTGCGGGTCAGCCGCATGGGCATCGGCGCGGGATATGGCGTGCCGGCAAAGGCCGTGGAAAAGGCCTATCACGAATACGGCGTGAACTACTTTGTGGTGGACGGAATCCGCCGGGCAGGGATAACAGAGGCCGTTCGCAACCTGGCCCGCACCGAGCGCGAACAGATGGTAATAGTGCTTTCCTCCTACGGCCACCTGGGATTCATGGCCCACCGCGCGGTGAACAGGGGCCTGCGTTCACTGGGTATTGAATACGCGGATGTTCTGCTCCTGGGCTGGTATAACAGCCTCCCCAGCAAACGGATTTTAAAGGCTTTTCAAGAGCTCAACGAGCATGGCAAGGTGAACTTCCTGGCCATGTCGGGCCACAATCGCAAGATGTTCGGCAGGATAGCCCGGGACCCGGCCTCACCCATCGACATCTTCCACCTACGCTATAACGCAGCCCACCCGGGCGCGGAATCAGACATTTTCCCTCATATCCGGAAGGACGACCGCCCCGGGATAACCGTGTTTACGGCCACCAGCGCCGGCCAGCTCCTTAAACAACGCAAACTGCCTGTTGGAACCCGTCCCCTCACAGCCCCGGAATGCTACCGTTTTGTGCTGTCCCATAGCCAGGTGGACCTGTGTATGACCGGCCCCGCCAGCGAGGCCCAGATGGACGAGGCCCTCACAGCTCTGGACCAGGGCCCGTTATCACAGGGGGAGATGGCTTATGCGAGGAAGGTTGGCGCTTTTAAAGCATAATTTCGGGACAATTGTGTTGGCTTAAATAAGCTCTAAAATAAACCAGGTTTTACCTTAGCAGAGACAACTGCCTGTCTTGCTTCTTCTTACCGGGATATTTTTTTTATTTTCTTATTCCAAGTTTTTAAGTGGGGATAATTATGAAAAGAATACTGATAGCTCTTATAATATCTGCCTGGTTTTTTGCGGCCTGTGATAATGACTCCGATCCGGTTTCTGCGAACTCCGGCATACGGGTATCGGGAACAGTCATTCCAAGCGATGCTTATATCATGTTCATTATGGGACAGGATACCACGGATATTAACGCGGATGATGATGGTTTTTTCCACGTTTCCGTACCGGCCGGCAGGGGCAGGTTTGTAATTACCGCCGACGGCTACAGGGAGTATACGACCAGCCCCACCTACACCGAACCGGGGAGTTACGATTTGGGGACCATTGAACTGAACGATGTACCTTCCCTTATTTCGAATATTTATAAAAACACCTCCTATTCCCAGAATTCTCACCTGTTCTACATCAGGTTTTCAGAGGAAATGGACCCCTCTTCCAAATCCGCTGTTTCCATAAGCCCCGATTTTGACGGTGACCTGGTGTGGGCCAATAATAACACCGACCTTTACTTTTACCCCACGCCCGCGTTCATGGATACATCAGCATTTACAATCACCATAAGCACAGACGCGGTCTCTCTCGAACAGGACGCGCTGGCATTCAAGTACGAAAGAACATTTGAGCCCAATGAAGCGAGGATTGTCAGATCTTATCCAAACGCCAATTCCATCAATTTTTCCACCAGCAGAGAGGCCTATATTGAATTCACGGTCAACATGTCTGATTCAAACGCGGACAGCGCTATCCGGATCGCCCCCGATGTCCCCATGGAAATGAGGTTAGAAAACAAATTTATCTACCTGCTGCCGCAATCAGGGTCATGGCCCCCTTCAACTGCCTGCACCTTATCTCTGGTTGACACCTTGTATTCCCTGAAAGGAACTCCCATTTCCCCTGAAAATTATTCATGGAATTTCACAACGACTTCCGGTTCCGCGGATGATTATCCCTTTCCGCTGTCATATATCAATAAGAATTCAAACTATAGCCAAAGCAGCTATCTGTTCTACCTGACCTTCTCGGAGGAAATGGAGGTTACATCCAAACTCGCGGTTTCCACTGTTCCCGAAATAGACGGAAGCCTGGTCTGGAAGACCAACAACACCCAGCTCTATTTCTATCCGGTCCCGGCCTTTATGGATACCGCGGCCCTGACCATTCGTATTGACACAACCGCAATGACCTCTGAGGGTGAACAGATTGAATTTTCATTCGAGAAAACATTTACCGCGAATGAAGCCAGGATCGTCCGCTCCTATCCGAACTCCAACAGCTTTGATTTCTCTACTGGACGGGAGGCCTATATTGAGTGTTCCGCCAGTATGTCGGACTCCAACCTCACCGGCGCCTTTGAGGTTTCTCCGGATATGTCCTTAGATATATGGGTGGAAGGAAATTATATATACTTTTTTCCCAAATCCGAATCCTGGCCTTCCGGCACATCCATCGCAATTACTCAGGTGGATACGCTTTTCTCCACCACCGGCGTTCCCGTGTACGTGGATAACTATGCCTGGAATTTTACCACAACCTCAGGCTCCGGCAGTCAGGGAGATGTCCCCTATCCGGTATCTTCCATCTATAAAACGTCCTCTCACTCTCCCAACTCTTACCTCTTCTATATCAATTTCTCCGTGGAGATGGATACTTCCTCCAAACAGTCGGTCTCTACGGACCCGCCAATTGACGGAAGCCTGGTCTGGTCCAACAATAATACCAGCCTGTATTTTTATCCCGTGCCCACCTTCATGGACACCGCGGAGGTGACTATCATCATTGACACTACCGCCTTCTCCATCGAACAGGATACGGTCTCCTTTGTGTACCAGAAGACCTTCCTTCCCAATGAGCCGCGGATAACCACCTCTTATCCCGCCTCCAACACCATTGATTTCAGCACCACCAGGGAAGCCTACCTGCAATTCTCCGTAAACATGTCGGACTCCAATGTGGAGAACGCCATCCAGGTTTCTCCCGAAATCCCGCTGGACATAAGAGTCGCCAACAACTACATATATCTCCTGCCTTCATCCGGCGCCTGGCCCCCCGGAACCACCATCACCCTGTCCCTGGTTGACAATCTCTATTCGATACTGGGCGAGCCCATCTTTGTGCCAAATTACGCCTGGAATTTTACCACCTATTCCGGTGGCAGCGGTTCTGAAATGGTACAAATAACCCCGGACAGCGGCGCCACGGATTTCGGCCTCAGTGATAATCTATATGTACGCACGGTAAATACGGACATCTATACTATTAACCAGATCAAGAGCGGTTTCACCGTTAGAGACAACATTGGAAATGCGGTCAGCGGGACCTACAATATGGGATCCACCTATTTTTACTTTTACCCGGAAAATCTAAAGATGGCCCAGTGGTATCAAGTGTATGTGATTTTGTATGATTCAGCCGCCGCAGATTACGACACGCTCGCTCACTCTTCCTTCAGGACTGAGCCTTTTTCCCCATCCTCCATCTATCCTTCAAACAACGCGGTTCTCAGAAGATCAACCGACGCGTTCCAGTTCACCTTCAACAGCGAGGTGGAAAAATTGTCAGTCGTTTCTTCTCTGACCATAGCTCCTGCTACGGAGATTGATTACACCGTGACAAACAGCAACAGCACCATCAGCCTCCTGCCTGTTTCAGGGGCATGGGAAGCCGAGAAAGAGTACGCCCTGGCGGTAAACACGAACACGCTCATTGACATAAATGGAAATGCTGTGGAGAACATAGATACGCTTTACCGCTTCGCGGCCCCGGAGGTAAAAATTATTGACCACTCCCCCATGCATAATGTGGTAAACGTGGACACCTCCGCCGTTGTCACCCTGACCTTTAACACCATGATGGATACAGCCTCCGCCAGCGCCGCCTTTTCCATCGCGGACTCTGCCGGCGCAGGCTTCGCCGGCACTATCGGCTGGTCTCCGGATTTTACCGAACTTACCTTCTCTCAACCCGCCTCCACCCCTTTTGCCAGGGGAATGGTGTATAATGTGAGAGTGGACACCACTGCCGTGGATGCTTACGGAATAAACCTCAAAGCCCCTTTTGCCGTCACCTTTACGGTGGAATAGGTCCATGCCGGAAGCTGGTGTAAGGACATTTAATAGGTAATGTTCTTCAATTGGTAATCGAATTCCGCTTCCAGGTAACCATCCATGGGCGCGTCCGTGATTTCGTCTAACACTCCCCTGCCATATCCGGAATCCATGCTATTGATCCGACCTTGAAGGCCGTCCCTTTCCATGCGCTTCTCGCAAATCGCGTCTTTGCAAGCGTTCAGTTTAGCGCTGGCCTGCTGGAACTCAGACCCGGCAGGATCATAAACCCGGGTATTGTCCGGTTGGGATGACAGGTTCTTAAACACCGCTTCCTCCTCCAGCCTCCGCCGCTCCTTTGCCAATCCCTTTATCTCCTTTTGAACATCCTCCACCGTCAGCTTTGCTTTTCTCTTCTGCCTGCCGGCCGAGCCCTTATAGATTTTAATAGCGTTCCTCAGGTCAGATGCCAGGATGGATATATACTGATCGATCAGGTGATCAGCAAAAGGAGACTTCACAAAATCCACAAGCTTCTCCCAGCTTACATATTCCTTCCAGTCAACATCCTTTTTCGGAACTTCAACAGTGCGTTTATAATCCGGATTTACTGCCACTGACACCCTGCTATTCGAGTATCTTTTTATCCGAACTTCGGTACCGAGGTGCGTATAGGGCTTGCCGTCTTTATCCAAAACCAGATCAGGCCACATCAAGACTCCTTTATCAGGTTGGTCAATCAAAGGGATGTTCATGTCTATCCCGGAAGGCGGCAGCATGGTAACACAATCATTGCCATTTACTACCCTGAAGCAAGGAAACGGCTCCTTACGAGTAAAATGATCTACAAACTCACTGTCCCCCACCCTGGGGGAGCCAAAGGTGTACAGCATGACTTTATCCGTCTTATTATGACGTATATAAGCGGCTATTAAAGTCGCGATGGCGCCGCCAAGACTGTGACCGGTAACAATGAATTTTTTATCATCAGGTTGATCGCGAACAAATCTATCTAATTCTTTAAAAACTGCCTGGTAGCAATCACAAAACCCCCTATGAATTTGCCCAAATCCTTCAGGATGATCTACCTCCTTTG
>JBHPJW010000046.1:0-19544 GCA_042567505.1 Fibrobacterota bacterium | reverse complement strand
CTGCGCTGGAAGACGTGTTCTCATTCACAGGGAACGCACATCTGAATCCCAGCTTAAAACTGGAAAAGGCTGGACGGTTCCTGAACCGGGCTGAGGTCTTTAGGCTGGCAGCGTCACTGTACCAGCTCCCTCCCCTGGTTACTTTTGCCCTTCCGTCTGCCGCACCCCTGGGGTTGGTCAGCTGATGCCTCATATACATGCCGTGCCAGTCCCCAACCCATTCAAAAACATTTCCGCTCATATCATAGAGACCAAAGCTATTGGCCTTCTTTTGTCCTATTGGATGAGTACGGTTATCAGAATTCTCATGATACCAGGCATAGTCATTTACTTTATCTTTCCCCCAGTAGTAGTCTGTCTGGGTCCTGCCACGGGCAGCAAACTCCCACTCCGCTTCAGTGGGCAGTCTGCCCTCCAGTTCCCGGCAATAGGACACGGCGTCATTCCAGTTAACTCTTTCCACAGGAAGGGAGTCGCCCCGCCAATAAGACGGATTTTCCCCGGTGATCTCATAAAAATCTTCTTGAGTGACTTCATATTTATGCATGAAAAAGGGTGATATCGTCACTTTCCAGCCATCACTTCGTGTAAAATCCCCTCCTGGTATGTACACCGTGTTCTCGTAAGGAGGAACCGGTGTCTGTTTCTCCACATCACGCATCTCTCTTAAAGCCGGCGTCCTGAAGCTCCAGACCGGGCTTTCGACAATATATTTTCCGTCCGACACATCCACTTTCCAATAATAGTGTTTATCTGAAATTAGACTGCGGAATATATATGAAGTGTCCGTGTGGTTCCTGAACACCAGACTGACCGGTGGATATATGGTGTCAAGATACAAAGTATAAACCAGGTTCTCGGCGGAATCAGGATCATGAGAGGACCAGGAAAACCTGGCAATTGAATCAATCACGGTAAAACCATTTTCAGGAAACCGCCGGCTGGGAACCGAAGGAGGAAAAGTAAGCCTTGTGGTAGCGCAAGTAATCATGGTGGGGATTCCGATGCCAGCCCTGTTTATGGGGATCATCCGAAAGGTGTATTCCGTATTCGGAACCAAATCAGGAATAACTCCGGGAGGCGTCCCCAAACTGTCCAGGAACTGCAGACTATCTCCCGCCAGTACCTGTATGATATAAGAACCCGTTCCGGGTACATGGGGCCAGTCCAGGACAATACTATCGGTCCCGGCCGTTAGTACCCTGACCGGAACCGGCTGGATGGGCGGTGTTAATACAACCCTTTCCGAGGTTCCCAACGGCAGATAATCGGGATACTGCCGCATTCCGGAATCAACGAGAAAGACCGACTTGGCCCTGGCCTCGGCACCGATTTCCACTGTGCGATTAATTGATGCCAGATAATTCCTGTTCTGAAAAACTCTGCTGAAGGAAACCATCTGAACATCCAGGCCGGTCTCTCCGGCCCACAAAAGTTCCATCCTCGGGACCAGGGAGAACATGGCCCTTCCCGCGGAAGAATAATCATATAATGATTCCTCCGGATCGTGAACAGCCGGATTTATGGTTAGTGAGGAAGCCATGGATGTCCATCGGCCATTTTGGAAAACTAAATCCGAATGAAGCTCTTCACTCGTATTGATCTCCATGGCTGTTCTGAAAAACTCACCTTGTGATTCTAATTCAATATCCAAATCAGCGTTGTGTGAAATCCGGATGAATAAACCCGAACCGAGGGGGACACAATGGGACACATGAAATGGAACCTTCCTGGTTATAGTAAGCGTGCCTGGTCTGTCAACCTGGGCCTCCAGAATTGCGCTCAATTCATATGGTCCTTTAATTTGAAAAGTGTTGATTTCCACTATGCCCTGAGAAATCCGCAGTCTTCCCTGGATAGTCGGAACGCTTCTTAGTTTTAAATCCCTCAGGGATATCCGGACATTTAAATCCCGTAAACCGGAATGGGAGGAATCACCGGTCCTGTCCAGATTGGTTTCCGTCCATTGGGTATCAGGTAAGGAAAAGGAAAGACTGGGGCGGCTGGTGAACGAAATATCACACTGGGCCACTAACTCCAGAAGTGATGCAGGGGCTGTTCTCAGGCGCCAGAGCGTCGTCCCAATGCGGTTTTCATAATTCTCAACCTCAATAATCTTCCGGGATAATCCCTGATAGGCCGTATCGCATATTATTTTACCTACTTCCCAGGTATATTCAGAAGGACTTTCTATAATAAGCAAACCCCGCTCAGGAGAAAACTCAATTACCCTGAACTCGGGAAGGGACGTGATATCAATAGCCCTTTCACGAAGAACGGTGGGCAGTTCCGCATCATTTTCCTCCACTAGTACCACATTTTCAATTTCATAACCATCAACGGAAACCTGGGACAAATCCAGAGTTTCTATTGAATCATGCAGAGAAATGCTCAATATTCTCTGACCGGGAGAAATTTGCTCAATACTGACATTTTCATTGGAAAACAGCGCTGAAACCGCAAAAGTTATAATGAAAAAAACATGCTTCATACTAAGTATTAGTCTACTTTGGGGAAAAGTTCCTTAACGACCACCTTCCCATCCATGGATAAAATTAAAAAGGCGATGCCGCGAAATTTGACAAATGATTTCCAGGTTTCCTTTTCTTCCAAGGTGATGTTACCCATTGAGCAGAAACCATTATGCAGGGTTCCCAGGTGCTTGCCGTAGAAATCAAACGCCTCCAGCTTGACGGTACCCGGCCGGGGCAACACTAAAGAAATGGTTCGCTTAGCCTGCTTGCCGCTGTTATAAATAATTTTATATAAGGGCGCCGCAGCCACCGGCAGATCTTCTTCGGCCTCGAAATCAACGGTATTAGACAGTCGGTTGTTAAATCTTATAGAAACAACTTCCTCTCTCAAAGGCTCTTTCAGATATATATATATTTTCTGTTTTGTTTCCCGGGATGGGTTGCCCCGAACACGGAAAGCCAGAATCAAGATGAAAGCCGCGATAAAAACTTTAAAATTCATCATACTTCCAGAGGAAGAAGTTACTCAAAATGTCTATTTTAATATTCAGAATAACTCATAACGGTGATCACTATCATAATCACAGCACTATATATTATAGTAACTAAAATGTATCCAATGTGCTATGGGTAATTGACTGGGGCCTGAAAACTGGAAAAAATGAAAAAAATGAGACGCAAATGAGTGCTAAAAGAGTCTTTAAATTAAAGCATTTTCAGTCCATTTTGGCCATTCTGACTCTGACAACAGACATCTTGTCCATATTACTCAGTTTCCTGTGTGCTTATTTTTTATGGGGGCTTATAGGGCCCCAATTAGCTATTGATATGTACGAAAAGCTCGAAATAAGCCGTTATTCCCTTCTTTTTGGAGTAACCCTCATCACTATATTAATTGGATTTGAGGTTCATGATCTCTACCATCCGCAAAGGAGTATGCTCAATATCCGCGAATTCCGTCTAATTTTAAGGACCTGGATGATGGCCTGCGGAATTACCATGGTCATCTTGTATATGGCGGATGAATTTTATTTCAGCAGGGGAATTTTCATGCTGACCTGGGTGATCATGCTGCTCTTTTTAATGTTGGAGCGCTATGGCTTCTTTAAATTCATCACTCTCCTGAGTTCACTGGGAATAGTGGAAACCACAGTCATAATCTACGGAACGGGTATTTTGGCCAGGCAACTTATCACTAAATTTCAACAGTCGCCAAAACTCGGGTATCAGGTGGCGGGATTTGTGGATGATAATCCCACAGACGAACAAGTATTGGGAATTCCCGTGCTGGGAGATTTCTCCAGGTTGAAAGAGATTATACGGGAAGTACATGCGGAAAAGCTCTTTATCGCCCTCTCACACGTCTCCTCTGAAAAAGTGGTGAAAATACTCAATGTCTGCCGGGAAACCGGGTGTAAGTTCCAGATAATTCCGAGTATTTATGAAACAGTTCTGGAAAGGGTGCGTTTGACAGATGTAGAAGGGGTTCCGCTTATCGGTGTACAAGAGCCTAAAATCACCCTGCTTAAGTTTATCATTAAAAGAACATTCGATATATTCATGAGTGCCGGAATTCTCATATTCTTTTTTCCCTTCGCCTTATTGACTGCTTTCCTGATAGTGTTCCTCTATCGTAAACCCGTTTTTAATAACAGGATAATCATCGGCCGAAATAAAAAAGCGTTCGCTCTCTACGGCTTCACCACCCAACTCGAGCCGGAGCAAAGTTCTGAAAATACCATCGACACGAGCATGAAATCCAGATGCGCAAGAATTCTAAAGAAAACAGGAATATTCAGATATCCGCAATTCATTAATGTACTTAAAGGAAACATGAGCCTGGTAGGGCCGCGGGCCGAAGATCATTCAGTGGTTGCCGCCTATAACGACATCCAGAAACACAAGCTAAATGTCTCCCCGGGAATTACCGGTCTGTGGGAAATTTCCACACAAAGGGAATCCACTTTTTATCAGGATAAAGACCTGGACATTTATTATATCCAGAATCAGAGCATATTTTTGGATATCATTATACTCATAAAAAAATTATTCAGTTTCTTCACAAGACGGAGCCCAGGCTGAACGTCCAGGCCGGGGAGGTGGTTTATGTATGTTGTTATTTTCCTCTCCCTGTTCTTGGGTTTTTTCCTGCTTGAATTTTTTATCAATTGGGCACTGGATGTTCTTAATCAGAAAACCATAGAAAAAAACCCTGAAATTCCTGGTTTTTTCCGGAACCTCATTGATAGTGAGGCCTATGCAAAAAGCCAGGATTATGCTCTGGCCAGGTTACGATTCAACAAGTGGCAAATGCTTTACTCCAACGGCATAACGCTTGTCCTGCTCTTTTCCGGCATTCTCCCCTGGCTCCAGCGGGAGTTGACCCAATCCGGACTGGGCCTTTCCCTTCAGGGAGTAATATTTTTTTTCTCCCTTTTCGCGGTCCTGGGCCTGTTGAGATTTCCCCTGGGACTCTATAATACCTTTAAGATAGAAGGCGCTTTTGGTTTCAACCGGATGACACTGAAGCTTTACTTTTCCGACACTATAAAATCGATATTTCTGGCAATACTTATCGGTATCCCGCTGTTGTATGCCTTCCTCTGGTTTATGAATTTCAGCGGAACCCACTGGTGGTTGTGGGTGTTTGTTTTCCTTTCCCTTTTCCAGGTCATCATGATAATCATTTACCCTACCTTGCTGGCGCCCCTGTTCAACAAATTCAAATCCCTGGAAGAAGGAGAGCTTAAAGCAGAATTATTAAAGCTGGCGGAAAAAATAAAATTCCCCACCCGCGGAGTTTTTGTGATGGACGGCAGCAGGCGCAGCGGTCATTCCAACGCTTACTTTACCGGCTTTGGAAGCATGAGGCGTATTGTATTGTTCGACACTCTCATTACCCAGATGAGCGTGCCGGAAATAAAAACCGTACTCTGCCACGAAATGGGACACTATAAAAAAGGACATGTGTACAAGATGCTGCTTTTTAATTTTATTCTTCAGGGTATTGGACTGTACGTGCTGTCCCTGGTAATAGATTGGGAGCCCATGTACCGGTCCTTTGGATTTCAATCCAGTCCCCAGCACCTGCGCCATGTGGGACTCTTTTTGTTCATGACCGTCGCTTCCACGTTCACGTTTTTACTGGGACCGCTGTTCAATTACAGATCGAGAAAGCATGAATTCGAAGCGGATTCTTTTGCGGTGGAACATTCCGGCAGTAAAGCGGAGATGGAATCGGCGCTTTTAAAGCTGGCGGAAAAAAACCTGAGCAACCTTACCCCCCATCCATGGTACAGCGCCTTTCATTATTCTCATCCGACTGTGTATGAACGGATTAAGGCGATTAGACATTTCGGTGGGTAACGGATAGTGGTTCGCGTAAAGGCGGTTTTCTTCCCGGTGAGGTCAATTGGTAACCTCTTTGGACCCATTGCCTGAACATACGGATCCGACGTTACCCCTTGCGGCATGAGCCTTCAACACCCTAACCGACAGGCGCTAACCTTTCCCCGGGGATTGCTCAACCTGCTCGCATCTTTGCTTTAACGCCAGTTTCATGACGGTTATTCCCCTTCTCAAACTGGAGTTCTGTTTCTTATTGGAAAATTTCAAACTCAATCCATGACAAAATATCTCATAAACAAACTCAACCTGGTCTTTATCCCGGGAGGTCAGGCGAAATACATGTTCCGCCTGATACCACCAGCTTCCCAGACCGGAAATCGCAGAAAAGCTGAAATATTTTGGATGAACTGCGCCCGATACAAAACTCCTTTTAATTTTTGGGCCATTGTATTTAAGGCATATTTCCAGGGGCGACCCTACCTTCGGAGAACCATTAATGCTCTGAATAAAATTATTCCATGCCGGGTAATCCGGAAAACCGGTGAGAACCTCCCATACCCTTTCTCGCCTGCTTGAAATTATCTGGGTATCCCTGATCTTCATAAGATAAAAGTACTCATTTTTTTATCAGCCGGTATCAAAACAAAATATGGCTTGCGGGAAACCTTGCTTATCATGAGACGTTCTCTTCCGAGTTGTGGCGATCCCCCTTTTTTTGCTGAAAAGCCTTTAACTTTAACAGCAGCACCGGCCCGAAAAACAAGTCTCCGAAAAGGGCGACCACCACCGCTAGTCCCGAGAGCAATCCATAATCCACCAGGATATGGGTTTCGGAAAACAGGAAGATGCCGAACCCCAGCACCAGGCTTGCTGAGGTGAAACACAAGGCGCTTCCCACCCTGGTATGCGCTTCCGTCAAAGCCTGGTCCCCTCTGCCGCACTCCTTCAGCTCATGTTTGTAATGATAAAAGTAATGGATGGTGTCATCAACCACGATGCCGATAGCTATGGAGGCTATGATGGCCGTAGCCACGTTAAGGGAAAAGCCCGCGTAACCCATAATCCCGAGCAGGAACACAATGGGAAAGATATTTGGAAGGATACTGATTAGACCTCCCCTCACTCCGAACACCAGGCACATAAGGCACAAAATAACGCCCAGCGCCAGACTGATACTCTGGACTTCTGTAAGAATAATTCTGTTGGTAGTCTCATAAACCAGGTTGTCGTATCCGGTCACCTCAGTGGCGAATTCCTTCAAACCAGTATCAGCATAGGCATTAATGTCCGCCAGCAGGGCCTCACGCTGAGCCTGCTCCATTTGCCGGGTTCTCACCGATATCCGAACCTCGTCATACCTGTCTGAAACATAGTCGCTGAGTTCCTTACCTCCAGACATCTCGTACAGAAGAAGGCTCTGGGCCACAGCTTCCCGGGTATCAGGAATCCTGAAATAAGCCGGATTATCACTATTAATAGCTCGGAAGATAAGTTTGAGATAATCCACCACAGAATGAGAAACAGCCACGGAGATATGGTCAACCGCCATTTGCTGCAGGAATTCAATCTTTTTGAGGTTCCCGGGATCTTTAAAATCATCAGGTTCGCCTTTTATGACCACTTCCACGCTGGAAACACCAACCATGACGCTGTCCAGCAGTTCAGCGTCTTGGCGGAGAAGGCTTTCTTCCTTCAGATATTTAAGCATGGAGCTTTCCACCCGAATCTGAAAAACACCCGCAGCCATTACCAGCGACAGCAGGGCACAGACCAAGATTATCAACCAGGGATGTCTCAAATCAAAACCAGCAACAGCTTTGAGCATTACCTTCAGTCCATTCAGCTCTTTCGGTGCATAGTTCCGCTTTCCGGAGGTAAAAAGCATCAACCCAAACGGCACAAGAATAATTGATATCACAAACGCGCTCATAATGCCGAAAGCTGCAAACAGTCCCATGTCCCTTATGATGGGCAAACTGCTGACTCCCAGGGAACCGAATCCCAGGGCTGTGGTTGCCGAAGTGAAAAAACAGGCCCTTCCCGCCCGTTGGAAAGTTTCTCTCATCGCCTGATAGGTGTTCCTCAATCTGCCGTAGGCGATATTAAAATGGCTTATCAAGTGAATGGCATTGGCAATGCCCATGACATTTATCAGGGCGAACAGGGTAGTGGAAACAGGGGTGATAGGCGAACCGAGTATTCCTTTTAAAGCCAGAGTCCACTCCAGCGCCAGCACTACCGAAAGGACAGGAAAAAGCATGTGCAGGAAGCTTCTAAACACTAATAAAACCATAAGCGCAGCCAGAAACACTGACAGAGGAAAGAACCTGTGCATGTCCCGGTCGATGATCCTGGCTACCTCAGCATCGGTTACCAGGTTCCCGCCCAGATAAAACCGCTTGCCGCCGGCTGCGCTTTCCCTCCCCAGCAGGTCCTTGATGTTCCTGACGATTTCCAGGGGTGCGGTCCCGGCCAGCTTTCGGTCTTCTTTCTCCCAATCCAATTCCAGGATTATCCCCAGATAATTGAAATCTTCTGAAATAAAAGTCCCCTTCAGCAGATGGTTGCTGTCAATCCTTTTTAAGAGTCCGGACATGTCCCTGCCGGCCAGATGGATGTTTCCTACCAGGGGCTCAATTTCCAGGCCTTCACCAGTCCCCCTGATGTCATCCACGTTAGCCAGGCTCATGACGTCAACTACATGAGGCAAGTCCCCCAGCCGGCCCGTAAGCTTTTTGAGATAGGCTAATTCATTTCCGCTCAGGGCACTGTCAGTCGGGTAAACAATAACGGCCAACTCATCTGTGCTAAATTCCTCCTGGAACTTGCGATAGGTTTGTAAAATGGGGTCTTGTTCTTTGAACCACATTGTCTCATCCTGCTCTATCCTGAGGTCGGGCAGGATGAAGAATGCCAGCACAGAAACGCAAATAACTGCAGATACGAGCCAAATACGAAACTTAATAATTAATTCGCCAATGAATCTCAAAGCACGATTCCGCCATTGACATGAATTAAGAGGATGAACCGCTTAACCAGCGATACTTCACGACACACCACAGCGCCCAGATACCGTCCTGCCACCCTATTTTTTTGCCTTCTTCATAGGTCCGGCCCGAATAAGAAATTCCAACCTCGAAAATCCGTATCTTCGGCCTTATCCGGGCTATTTTGGCAGTAATTTCCGGTTCAAATCCAAAACCTTTTTCTTGAAGAGTAATTCTTTTTAACACTTCCGCCCTGAAAACTTTATAACAGACTTCCATGTCGGTTAAATTGAGATCCGTGATCATATTAGAAAGCAACGTTATCAACCTGTTTCCCACCGAATGCCAGTAATAAAGGACGCGATGAGATTTTGAGGTGATGAAGCGCGAACCGTATACCACGTCCGCTTTACCATGGAGAATTGGGTCCAGTAAAAGCTGATAGTCCTTGGGATCATATTCCAGATCTGCGTCTTGAATGAGGACAATGTCGCCATGAGATTCCTGAATGCCTTTTTGTACAGCCGATCCTTTTCCCTTATTCCCGGATTGACAGAATGCCCGGATATTGTCACTGCTGTCTGCAAGCTGTTTGATAAGCTCTGGGGATTTGTCTTCTGAACCATCATCCACAATCAGGATCTCCTTATCAACGCCGGCTAAAGGAACTTCCTGCACAGCCCTGACGATCTCCTTTATTGTGGCTTCCTCATTGTAGACAGGAACAATTACAGATAACAGCATATGTTTCACCATGGCCTCGGGAATTGATCAAAGGTAAAAACCAAAAATATAAATTGTAAGCTGCTCTGGGGTCATGACTCACTTCTTGTACAAGGCAGATGCCGGGTAAATCCCTGATTTTCTATTTTTCAGATACCAAGATATCAAATATGAAGAGGTCCCATCTTAGCTTTATTGGAGTAAACCATGGATTTTCTGGCAGATACAGCAGACACAAAAGAACTAAAAGAAGTGCTTGATTATTTCCCGCTCAAAGGCGTCACAACCAATCCCACTATTATCTCAAAGGCTGAAAGACCTCTTTCTCAAATAGTTCCTGAGATTGGTAACCTGATTGAGGGAAAAGCGCTCCACATACAGTTGAACAGCCCTACCGCGGGAAAAATGCTGAAAGAAGCCAGAACATACCAAAGCTATTTTGATCTTGGTGAAAATTTTTTCGCTAAAATCCCCCTTTCCCTTGAGGGGCTTAAAGCTATCCCCATGGTTAAAGACGCCGGCATCAAGGTCACTGCCACCGCCGTTTTTACCGCTCTGCAGGCCCAAATGGCTGCTGCTGCCGGAGCAGACTATGCAGTGCCCTACGTTAACCGCCTTGATATCAATAACTCCAGCGGTGTACAGGTAATCTCAGACATCATAACGTTGTTTGAACAGTCTGAGGTTTCCTGCCAGGTGCTCGGTGCAAGTTTCAAAAACCTGGACCAGGTTTTTCAATCTGGCCTGGCCGGCGCTCATGCCGTTACCCTCAGTCCGGACCTTTTAAAACTGATGCTATTGCATCCCCTGACCGACGCGGCTGTCCGTGAATTTAGAAAAGACGGCGCCCGGTTTTATGACGTATTCAAGTGACAGGTAAAATGGCCGGAAGAAAATCCATTAAGACAAAAACCGCCCGCTTCCGTTTCTACGAGGAACTGAATGATTTCCTGCCGCCGGAAAAAAAGAAAAAAACTTTTACCTATTCGTTTTTCGGCAAGCCTTCAGTAAAAGACGTTATTGAGTCCCTTGATGTCCCACATACGGAAGTGGACCTGATCCTGGTGAACGGAGATTCCGTGGGATTCGGCAAACACCTGCGGAACGGCGATTCAGTATCCGTGTATCCTGTCTTTGAGGCCTTTGATATCTCCAGCATTAACCGCCTCAGGCCAAAGCCCCTGAGAAACCCGAATTTCATCCTGGACGTCCATCTGGGAAAACTGGCCCGATATTTACGGATGTTCGGCTTCGATACTTTATACCGCAATGATTACGACGACCAGGAAATAGTCGATATCGCGGGGATACAGAAGCGTATTATTTTAACCCGAAACCGGGGACTGCTCAAAATCAAGTCCGTAACTCATGGATACTGGCTGCGCTCCACCATACCCGGGGAGCAGATAGCGGAAGTAATAGCAAAATTTGACCTGACGGGAAAAACCAGGCCATTCCTGCGGTGCCTGGAATGCAATATGAAATTACAGAAAACGGATAAAAAAACAGTCCAGGACAAAATACCCCCTAACGTGGACGAACTCTGCGGTGAGTTTTATCTATGTAAAAGCTGCGATAAGGTATATTGGAAAGGAACCCATTATTGGCGAATGGAGAGATTTGTCGCTGATGTAATTGAGAGGAGTGAGGAATTTAAATAATTTTAAATTCTGAATTTTGGATTTTAAATGCGGTGCACGCGCTCTTACGAAACAAATGCCGCAGGCATTCATTCTTTTTAATCCAGAATTCAGAATTTATAATCCATAATTATTCGGAACCCAGTATTTGAGGCCTCAGATGTCCTCCTCATGAGCATGGAAGTTTATGACAATCCCGATAAAAAGCATGCAGGTGATGAGGAATGATCCTCCATAAGATAAGAACGGCAGCGGAAGTCCCGTTACCGGCATCATCCCCAGGGTCATGGCGATGTTTATAAACACGTGGAATCCCAGTATGGCCGCCACTCCGACTGTCACCAGATTGGCGAAACGGCTGCGGTTTTTAACACAGGTTCGCAAGATACGGTAAATAAGAAAAAAGAACATGGCCAGCACGAAAACACAACCGATAAATCCAAATTGCTCTCCTAATACCGAAAAAATGAAATCCGTGTGCTCCTCCGGCAAAAAACTCAGGTTGGTCTGACTGCCGGCGCCGAAACCCTTCCCGAACATGCCTCCGGAACCCGTTGCCACTTTGGACTGAATTATCTGGTATCCGGCCCCTTTGGGATCCCGCATGGGATCGATGAAAGTTAAAATCCTGAGCCTCTGATGTTCTTTTAAAATCCTGTTCCAAAGCAAAATTGAACTGTATCCGGCTGCCATGTTCACCACCATGGTGGTCAGCAACATAAGCAGGTTAACCCGATTCCTCCACATCACCACAAACAGCACCACAAACAGCAACGCCCATAAAAACTGTTGTGATGTTAAAACCACCGAAAGCACGGGAGAAATCAGGATGAAAATTTCCCATGCTTCCAGTCCCGCCCAGTAAAACATGAAAATACTCATGACACCAAAAACCAGGGCTGTGCTTAAATCAGGCTGTTTGAGAACAAAGAGGAACGGTATAGCAACCAGGAAGCCGGGAATGACAAGAGATTTAATGTTCCTCAGAGATACCGTATGAAAGGTTAAATAGCGTGCTAAAGCAAGCAGTAGAGCCAGTTTAGCGAGTTCAGAAGGCTGAAATTTGAATCCGGCTGGTAACTGTATCCACCTTTCCACATCACCTGCTTTCACGAAAGACACATAGAAAAGAGGGATGAGGGAGAAGAAATAGAAATAATAGGCAAACACATAAAAAATCTTTCCCGGAATAAGGTATATGCCGCAGATTGCGATACACCCAAATACAATATACACGATCTGCTTCTGCCACTCACGGCCGGGTTCATCCACAGTGGCAGAATAAACCAGCATACCGCCGACACTCAACAGACAAAAAAGCGACAATAGCAAAAACCAGTCTATTTTTCTGCTGTTAACTTCCACGGCGCTCCCGGTAGAAATAAAAGTCAAGTATTTTTCCCGCTATGGGAGCGGCTACCGACCCTCCATGGCCGGCATTTTCCACGACCACAGCGATGGCAATTTCCGGTTCGTGTAAAGGAGCAATAGCAATGAAGAGAGCATGGGTTTTCTCTCCGGTTGTGTTCTGGGAAGAGCCTGTTTTCCCCCCCACAACCACATTTTTCACTCTCGCCCTTCCCCCTGTTCCACCCGGCTCCAGCACCTGCCGCATGCCCTCCAGAATTACTTTGTGGTGCTCCGGACTAATGTTCAATTCACGTAAGATCTGTGGCTCATAGCGCATTAAAACATGCCCTTTGGAGTCTTGAACCGCCTGTACCAGGTGAGGCCGGTAAATCACCTTGCCGTTACCCAATCCCGCCGCATAATTTGCTAACTGCAAAGGAGTAGCCATCTGTCCCTGGCCTATGGAAAGGTTCAAAATCAAGCCCCTGGTCCATTTCCAACCCTTGGCTTTAAATTTCTTTTCGTAAAATGCCGAATCCATCAGTACACCCGATTTCTCGGTTACCAGATCAATCCCGGTGTTCTCGCCAAAACCGAATCTACCTGCCATCTCATTAATCGCTTCCATTCCAAGCAGCAATCCCGCCTGATAATAATAGGTATCACAGGATTGCCGGAAGGCCCCGTAAAAATCCATGCGGCCATGCCCGGATATCTTCCAGCATTTCCAGAACCTGTTTCCAAATTGATACCCTCCTCTGCAAGACTTGAATCCGCTATAGTCAGGATCCAGTTCATCTGAAACCAGACCTGCCAGAGAAACGATTGCCTTAAAGGTGGATCCGGGATCATATAATCCTATAACCGCACGATTGTTAAGCGACCGGTTTGAATCAAGCGCCAGGCGCTGCCATTCCCCTGTCCTGAGTTCCTTGGAAAGGGAAAAGATATTTCCGTCTATGCGCGGACTTGATGCCATTACCAGAACGTCCCCATTCCTGGGATCGAGAGCCACCACTGAACCTTTTTGTGAGTCCGGAAAAGCTTCTTCTGCTATCATCTGCAATTCTAAATCCAGGGTGGTTACCAGATTTTTTCCCGGCTCGGCCGGCTCGTTGGGCATGTCTCTTAATACGCCCACTTCCTTACCATACACATTGACCTCCAGAAACTTTTTTCCTTCCCTCCCTCTGAGCACTGTTTCATATCTCTTCTCCAATCCCTTGACTCCCACCCGGTTTCCCAGGCGGTATCCTCTCTGCTTGTATGACTCAAACTCATCTTCGCTGATTTCAGTCATATAGCCAAGCGCGTGGGCCGCCGTTGTGCCGAAAGGGTATTCCCTCCTGGGCTCCACAACAGTTATCACACCCGGCAGATCAAGCTGATGCTCCTCCACTATGGCGACCACCTCGACGCCGGCATCTTCCAGTATGGGCAATGGATTAAATTTTCTCCAGCGCCCTCTTTCCATCATGTATTCCACCTTGGTGGAATCGAATATGCGATTCCCCGTTGAGTCCTGGACCTTCATCAGGTTTTGTAATACCAGAGTTTTTTCCTTTAATTCCGTGGGAAGGATGCAGATTTGAAAAGAAGGACGATTTCTGGCCATAATTTTATGGTTTCGGTCCTTTATCAGCCCTCGGGGCGCATCCAGGATTTTCAGACGGATGCGGTTTTTTTCAGATAAGCGCAAATGGTACTCATACCGATGAATCTGCAGATAATAAAGCCTGAGGACCAGGAAGAGGAACGCTACGCCTATGATAACGGTTAGTTTTAAACTGGCCCGGTTGCGAAAAAACTGGTCATGCTGAAGATTTCGTTCCACCATGAGAAATTACTTCTGGGGAATGGGCTTGAAATAATAAAAGACAATGGTCCCCACTATTAGCGTCAGCGCTCCGGCCGGAAGGCTTTCTTTAAGCATGGCGGTGAACATAGCCCGGTAGGAAATGCCTATGGAAATATTGTAAATGAGCTCATGGGCGATAAAAGCGGAAATGAGAAACACCAGCCTGGTAGCTGGATAGAAGCTGAAACGAGACTCATCGAACAAGCCAATAGCATACCCAATAACGCTTTTACTCAAAGCGTTTACTCCCATTGTTTCAACGGCATACACATCCTGAATCAATCCGATGGTAAACCCGCAAAAAACTCCCACGACTGGGCCGTTTTTAAATGCCAGAAAAACCAGCATCACCAGGATAAGATCCGGATGGATATTACCCAGGAATGACCAGTGCATATAGATCGATTGGATAATAAGAATAATTATGAGAAGCCCTATGCTCTTTGCAAAAACCATCCTTACCTGCCTGTATTCCAGTCAGCTTCTTTTTTATAAATAAATACCTCCTCCACCAAATCGGTATTCTGAAAGGGCCTTACTTCCACCCCTTTGATGATATCATCGGTTTCAAGATTTTCGTCCACAACCCGACCCACTGAAATTCCTTTGGGAAAGACTCCGCCCATGCCCGAAGTTACCAGAGTGTCTCCAAACAAGACGTCGGAGTGAACCGGAAAACGGGCGATGAGTTTTCCAACCTGAAAAGATTCCAGCAGACCGATAACCCTGGAGCGCTGATTAAGAACTGAGATTTTGCAGTTGGGGTCCTGGATGAGCTGAATGACACTGTAGTTGCCAAATACCTTACTGACTTTTCCTACTATACCTTTTGAAGTCAGGGCAGGCATGTTTATAGCGATAGAATCGGTTTTCCCAAGATTGATCAGCCAGGTTACCTCGTATCGGCCTGGATCCCTGGCGAATATTTCACCCGGAATCAGACTGTAGCCTCCCTGAAATTTGAAACCCAGCATTTCCCGAAAACGCTCATTCTGCTTGCGGCATTGCCGAAGTATTTCATTCTCAACGAACAGGGCGGTATTTTGTTTCCTCAAGATTTCATTTTTCTGATACACTTTGAAATATTTTTTATTAATGGAAAGCCCCGCTTCCACAGGCAGTAAAACCGTGGCCACGGCCACTTCGTGGAACATTGTCTTTCCGTCCTTTTCCATAAACATCAGTACCAGGGAAATCATCATGCAGAAGCAAAAAGACAGGATGCCCCTGCCTTTGGTGAAGCTTGCGATTATCCATTCCAGCAGTATCATGGCAAATTGGACCGTTCTCTCAAAAAAGTACCTTGCGTTGCTGAGTGCCGCAACTGTTTTCTCGGGATATTAGCAGAGTTGATAAGACCGGTGACTATTGTCAGTGTTGATTCCCGGGGCTGGAGTTAGTAACCTTCAGCGGTAACGGTAATGCTTCCCGCGTCACTGTTACCCCAACAGTCACCGTTTGAGAAATAAAATTTTGAGTCTGACGCCTGTGGATATCTCAATACATGGTCGGTGTCATCAGCACTTTCCGAAACTTATCGATATCTTCAAGTATCCTGGCCGTTCCCTTGCAGACGCACACCATGGGCTCATCTATGACATTCACGGGGAGGTTTGTTTCGGTTCTGAGTCTGTCATCCAAACCCCTTAGCAGGGCTCCTCCCCCGGTCATCACGATTCCCTTATCCACAATATCCGAAGAGAGTTCCGGAGGGGTGTTCTCCAGAGCCTTCTTAACAGCCTCCACAATCAACGCCACTGTTTCCGAAAGGGCTTCCCTGATTTCTTCGGAAGAGAGCCTTAACGTCTTGGGAATTCCAGCCATCAGATCCCTTCCTTTTACTTCCATTTCCAGTTCCTCTTTGAGAGGAAAAGCAGAACCTATCCTCATCTTAATCTGCTCTGCTGTGCTGCCCCCGATCAACAGGTTATGCGCCTTTTTAAGATAATCAGCCACCGCCACATCCATTTCATCACCGCCGATTCTAATCGAGGCATTGCATACAATCCCATAAAGGGCGATCACGGCAATCTCTGAAGTACCCCCGCCGATATCGATGATCATATTTCCGCTGGCATCTTCTACCGGAATACCCATACCGATAGCAGCTGCCATCGGCTCTGCCACGAGATGAACCTCCCTGGCTCCCGCTCTCTGGGATGCGTCTACCACCGCCCTTTTTTCCACCTCCGTGATCCCTGAGGGCACTCCAACCACCACCCTCGGCCTCAGCAGGAACAATGGATATTTTTGAACCTTTTTTATCACTTTGGTCAACAGGCTTTCCACTGATCGGAAATCTGCTATAACGCCGTCTTTCATCGGCCTTATAGCCATAATATCATCAGGAGTACGTCCCAGCATCTGCTTGGCTTCAGAGCCGATGGCAATGGTCCTGTTGGTGCGTCTATCCACTGCGACCACGGAAGGCTCATTTATGATAATGCCCTTGCCGCCAACGTGTACTAAGGTATTAGCCGTACCCAAGTCGATGCCAATGTCATTGGAAAGGAAACCGAACATGCCTTTACCTTCCTTTTTCTCTCACTCCTGATGATTCTATAAACTAAAAAGTATGGATATTTATATGCAATAACTTTCTGAATTCCAGCCTCTTGTTAACCGCCTTCCGGCGCTTGTTGTCCGGGCTTTTTAGGTTCAGAATATAAATGCTTCAGTTTGATATCAAAACGATCCCATACTTTAACTGTTGTGTTATATCGGTATTTCCGTGATTGATAGAGTTTCAGCTTTTTAAGGTAATAAAAATTTACCTTTGCATAGGCTTTGAAAACACGGCCTGTGTCCCCCTGAAAAACTTCAAACTCGACAATTTCAAAGTGGGGTTCCTCGGAACAGACCGAATCAACACCACGTTCCTTTAATTCGGACAAAATATCTGCAAGGTCCGCCCTGGACAGGACTTCCAGTTCCTTCTTCATTGATTCCGGCGAGGTGGAGCAGCCCCATAACCCCAAAAACCAACAAACACCGACTGAGAAACAGGCCGATCTCATCAAGTATGCCGTAAAATCTTAAAAGGAATACGTCGCTGAAATCCTGGTAAGCACGTGATGCTGAGGACCGGACAGTATGTTACCCAGAGTGTAAGGAAAATCTTCCGACATGGTAACATCAAATTTGAGTTTTTCCTCAACATTAAGGCCGAGGCCCCAGCCGACATGATCATCCTGGGTTCCATTGGATATGGGATTAGTTGTCAAATGGTAGCTCTTTTTTCCGGCATATCTTTGCTCGCGATAAGCTATCAACTTCTGTCCTCCTACCCTGACCACCAGCCAATCCCACCATACGTTCCGCTCGATGCCGAAAGAGATTTTCCCTCCCTGTATTATCTCCTCACTCACCCTGGTATCGTTGACATCATATACTTCCCTGTCTCCGGATTCTCCGGAGGTGTAATAACCCGTCTTTTCCGTTTTATCAAACACACTTTCAACACCCAGCCAGAAAAACCCCCTGTCCAATGACGCGTTCACCCCTATGCCAATGTTCAGGCTGCTTTCGGAAAGGCCCGGAGCGTTATAATTGCTGTAGCTGATAATGGGCACCAGCTCGCCATTGATGAGTTCCAGGGTGGAAAAAGACCTGGCTTTCATAAAAAAAGAATTTTGCCAGGTAACAGAACTCGGGCCAAACCTGACTGTAGCGAGACCGAAGGAGAATTCCCCGTCCACATTCCTGGCCAGGGGCCAGTTAAAGCCTACATCCCCTTTAAAAATATAGGTGCTGATTTTATGGGAAAATAAAGGAGAACCACTGGTATCAACGCCCAATTCTCCGTTAACAACATTTGCCCCCTCCTGTACGGCGACATAGATGTGTGAACCTATCATCCCGCCATTCTTTAACGTAAATCCCAGAAAGCCATCGGCGTTGGTTACCGGATCCGGTACGACACTGGTTTCACCATTTTTATCAGTTACAGAATCCGGAAGCAAGGCTAACAACTCAAGGTCCCTTCTATTGAATGCGCCCCCAATACTGAGCTGGGGATAGAGATTTCCCTCCTCCCTCCTGCTGAGGGAATAGGAAAAAATCCCTCCGAACCATGGATTCTGCGGATCGCGGTTATACCTGGTAAGCGCATTGTAACCGACAGACTGTCCAACGACATCCCCGATAGCATCTCTGTCAACGTCCCCCTGGAGATAACTTCCCATTTCACCGATCAGGAAGTTCGGAAAAACATTAATATTGGCGGCGTTGTCAAAAATACTCACATCGTCCATGAAAAAAGTCGCGCTTTTGCCCATTGACTCTACCCGGGAAAAAGATGCCTGCGTAAAAGACCACATCCCCGATAAACTTAAGCCTAAAACAGTAAGGAAAATATTTGTATATCTCATCGTATAATCCTTTCCATTACTATAAAACAATAAGCACACTTATTATAGAATGTAAAAATGGGGTTTGCAAGCAAGTCTTTTATTTTTTTTGCCTGCGTAGCTTGGGGAATGTAAGCCTGGAACAGGCTATTCGGAAAAGGTAAAGGGTATGGTTACTATATCATTACCCTTGCCTGTAATCGGTTCAAAACGCCACCTGCGCACCTTGTTTTTGATCTCTGCATCAAATGCGGAAACGCCGGTAGTAGTGCTGACGATACTCACTCTCACCGTTTTTCCACTGGGGGCAATATCAAACTTGATATGGATCTTCCCACTGAATCCCGGATTCTTTTTCAAATGCTTGTTGTAAGTATGCCGCAATCCGGGCATATGCTGCCTGACCACTCTTAATATGGAAGCGGCTGAGCGTCTGCTGCCTGCCTGTCCCATATCAATTTCAGAGGCTGAGGGAGGTTTTAATTTTCCCTTGGCCTTCACTCCTACGCGCATGTTATCCCCGCCCAGGAGCCCTCCCAGCATGTCATCAATGCCGCCAGTGCCGCCAGTGGCAAATCCCTCATTCCAACCGGACGATTCAGATAAAAGACTAGCTCGTTTTTTTGTCGTTTGCTTGCTTTTTAATCTGGCGTTGGGTTTTTATTTCACGGTAATGGAAATAATTGTTCCTGAGGTTATCAAAGTGGTCCAGAAGGATGTTACCACGACCGCTAAATTTGAGGATACCAAGAAGGAAAAGAAGGAAGAAAAAAAGGAAAAAGCTAAAAAAGTTGGTAAAAAACGAGGCGGTGGCG
>JBHPJW010000045.1:0-19757 GCA_042567505.1 Fibrobacterota bacterium | reverse complement strand
CGGTGATCGACTGGGTGATGAAAACCCAGGGCGTTGGGTTCAAGCACGCGGTTGAGATACTCAGGGAAGGCGATACATCACTTCTGTTTGTGCCAGAGAAGAAACGCAAATACGCCCTTAGCCGCAGACTTTCATCGCCGGTACAGGCAGAATCTAAAGATCAGGAACTGCTTGGCCAGGTTGTTGAGTATTATCATAAGACCCTGAAAGACGCACCCAAAGCAATGGAGTATCTAAAGGCCAGAGGCATCATGAATGAAGAAGCCATAGACACGTTTAAGCTGGGCTACTCCGATCGTTCTCTGGGTCGTAGGCTTCCGTACCGGCAGCAGAAGGGTGGCGATGAAATCCGCACCAGGCTGCAGCAGCTGGGCATATACCGCTCAAGCGGCCATGAGCATTTTAATGGCTCACTGGGAATCCCGGTAATGGATGAAAACGGCATGGTAACAGAAATGTACGGTAGGAAGGTACTTGATAACTTGAGAGAGGGAACTCCGTATCACCTTTACCTGCCCGGACCGCACCAAGGCGTATGGAACCCGGCCGCGCTTGGTCAGAGGGAGGTTATTTTATACGAGAGCTTGATAGATGCGCTTAGCTTTTGGACAAACGGCTTTAGGAACGTTACTGCCAGCTACGGCACCGAGGGCTTTACCGATGAAATGTTAAATGCCCTTATCACCAAAGGTGTAAAACGCATCTACATAGCCTATGACCGTGATGATGCCGGCGACCAGGCGGCTGAAAAACTGGCTGCCAGACTGATAGGGGAGGGCATGGAAGCTTTGCGCATCCAGTTTCCTCACAAGATGGACGTCAATGAATACATCCGCAAGGTAAACCCTCCGCAGAAAAGCCTGCAGCTCCTTATCAACACGGCAAAGTGGATGGGCAAGGGTAATGTCCCTAAAAGTAAACCAACGGTTGAAGAACACGAACAATCGCATGCGAAGCCGCATCCTGATGCCGAGGCTTCGACATAAGACGGCATTATGCAAACCGCTAGACGGTTCCAGAGCCTAAAAAAGGCATCCTTGTACCTCCAGCGCCAAAAAAGAGTGTTTTTTCCTTTAGCTGCTAAAAGAAAAAAAAGATAGCTTGACAAAAGTTACCATTTATGGTAATATATATAGAGTGGCTTTTGTAGTTGAAATAAAGAAAAAGGAGCTGAAGAAGCTCAGAAAGATACCAGAACGCGTTCAGAAGAAACTCAAGCTGCTTGTTTTAGACTTAGAAGCGAAAGGACCTGTATTACCAGAGTGGCCGAATTACTCAAAACTAACGGCTAACAAATATCATTGCCACCTTACATACAGTTATGTCGCATGTTGGAAAAATGAAGAAGGAAAAGTCGTAATCGAGGTGTATTATGCTGGAGAGTTGGGCGTAAATGGCGCTTAATTCATCCGGATTGCCAGGGCGTTCGGAAGGTCATTACCCTGATCAAAAAGAACTTCAATGATGTGGTAGTAAAAAATAACGATGATGATGAAACCGTTCCCATCCGGGAAACTGACTGGTGGAAAGAGATCAGTGCAAAAGTGACGCCTGCAGATGCTTTGCGCTGTTACAGAGACAATGCGGAGTTGACCCTGAAGGAGGTATCTGAAAAAACGGGTATAGCAGTACCTCATCTCTCCGCAATGGAAAACGGTAAAAGAAACATCGGTAAAATATCCGCCCAGAAATTGGGCAAAGCATTGAACTGCAACTACAAACGCTTCCTATAATCTCCTGGTTGGATGGCACAAGCGCTTAGCCCGGGATAGCGTCAGCGTATCTGAAACCGGGAATTACACCTAAGGACCCGCACAGCGGCAGGCCCGGAAACGGCCGTATTCAGCCTTCAGGTGATTGCCGCTTGCGTTCCTTAGATGATGTTCCAGGCCGGGTTAATTAAGCCCGCCGACCGGGGAGTACGGAGGGAGGCTGGCTTTTTTCAGCCCCCTGGCTGAATTGCGCTTGTGGGGGAGGAGGAGGAAGAGGCCTCCAGGTCCCTTCTTTATTCAATTATCTATGACAGTTTATATGCTGATTGGTCAACGGAGCTTCCGGAGATTAGATATGGAGTTTACGAAAATACAAGGATGACGATTCGAAACGAAATACCTGGTGGGGATTTTTCCACAACTCCTCTTAATTCATCAATAATAGTAGGATTGAAGTATCTTATTAATAACGGACAAGGCAATAATAAATCCATTATTATGTTGACTGACGGGGATAATTATGATGAAGTCTCTGATGAATTTACGCTTAACTTTATTGACAGCTTGTATAATAATTTCGGAATTACCTTATTTACTATAGGCTTTCATGAGGGAGAGCCATATACACTAAGGATGTTCGCCAGCGCCGGTGGGGGCCAGTTTTTCTATGCCCAGGATCTAGCGTCACTTGATTCCGTCTACAACGACATAGCTAACCAGATTATCATAAAAGAAATCGACACTATTATAACAAGAACCCCCATACTGGTGCCCCCAGACACCCTGCGCGAGCCGGTGGACGTGCTCCTGGCCTTTGACCTGAGCGGCTCCATGAATGCCCTGGACGGCACGTCCAAATGGCGAATCACCTGGACACAGATGGCGGCCCTGGAGTTCCTGGACAGTCTGAACACCGGCGACAGGATTGGGATCTTGGGCTGGACAGCGGATGGAGACAACACAACACTGGCCGACACATCGAATCCGGCCGTTTTCTATAATACCTGGTTTGATTTCTCAAGCGATATTGCCGCGGCCAGGGCCTTTATCAGAAACGAGCTGTACCTGGACGGTGACGCAAGGGGAACAGACAGCTCAGGCGGAGAGGTCCTTGTCAGGCAGGAAGTCATACCCAGCGGCGTCTTTGACGACACTCCGCTTAATATCTCCGCTATATTGGGTCTCAAATACCTGGCTGAACACTCCGCTAATCCCAACAAGGCCCTTATCCTCTTAACCGACGGGGAAAACGACGACAATCTCACTCTTGGATTCACCCAGGCCTTTGTCGACAGCGTTTACTCTGAACACGGGATATCGCTTTATACGGTGGGATTTGAGGACGGAGACACGACCGCCTTAAAGGCCCTGGCGCAGTCCGGCAGGGGACAATTTTTCTACGCGGGCAATCCGGATGAATTAAGCGCCATTTACGCCCAACTCTCCAGCATAATCTATCGCAACTTCGCGGCCAGGAACCTGCTCATGCAGGAAGTGCTGGGTCCCAATCAGACTTATATAGTGGGCTCTCAGACTACGCTACCTACTTCCTCAGTGCCGGTTTCAAGGTTTGAGCAGTCCGTCAACTCAGGCAGCCAGACAGTGCTGCAGTGGTGGCCTGACCACGTGCCCGTGTTCGGCAGCGTGGACGTGTATTATGAGGTGACGATTCCGGCTGACAACACTTATACCATCATCATCCCTCCGGCTGACGCGCCACTGGAGGATGATTACTCAAAAGTGTCTTATATCAACATCAACGACCAGGAGCATGAAGAGGGCATATTCTCAGTCCTTACCAGCGAGCTGGACCTGTCCGGAAGCGGCATAGATATCCTGCCCCCTGAGATCGCGATTCTTACGGACCTGGACGTCCTGGACATATCTGATAACGGCCTCACAGTATTGCCGCCTGAACTCGGGTCACTCCAGGACCTTGATATCCTGGACGCTTCGGATAACCAACTCACTGATGTCCCTGTTGACATTGCTTTGCTTGCCGGCCTGGATGTGCTGGACCTTTCCAACAACCAATTGACCGTTCTTCCGCCAGGAGTAACAGCGCTGATTAATCTCGACACTCTTGATCTTTCCGGCAACCAGTTGGTTAGTATTCCAGTCGGGATTGGCGGCATGACTGGATTGGATTACCTGGATATCTCAGACAACCAACTCACAGATTTGCCGGCGGACATAATAAACATCCCGAATGTTACCGTTAATGTAAACGGCAATAAGCTCTGTCTCCATGACAACGGCGTCATCAACTGGCTGGATTCTCATGCCCAGGATCCCAATTGGAGGGCCGCTCAAAGTGTTGACGCCGCTTTGGGGGGTAATGTTATGGGAATTGATTTACCTGAGGAGAGAGTGGAATTTAAAATTACTATTCAGCACAATCAATTTACCCGGTCTGTGAACATCACTTTCAGCGACCCATCAGCATACAAGGCTTTGTTTATCTATGACCCGAGAGGCAGGCTAATAAAAGCATTTAAGGACATCAAGCATGCTGTTACCTGGAGCACAGAGGGGCAGGGGCCGGGAATTTTTTACTTCAAGGCTATAGGTAATGATAAGCGGGTCGTAAGGAAGATAGTTCTGCAATAAGAAAACTTACAGAAGAACTCGCTTAATGAGTGTCTACCACATGGGGGCATATCAAAATCACAAGGAGCGGGTTTGGCGATGTTTGATTTGGGAGGTTTTATATTAATGCCGGCATTTCGCTCCAAGTCTTCCGCCGAAGCTGTTTCCCTCATATTCATTTATTAACAATTTGATTAGGGAGTTTTTATTAATTCCCACACAGTCTTTTAATTAAGACCTCCTGTACTGCGTTTTTTAATTAAAACCAACCAATTTAATAGTCATAGGTATATATACAAATGATGTTAGAAGAATTGCCAAAATATTTGAAACAGGATGTGGTAGATGCAATGCTTGAGTCTGGATTGATGAATGTTGAGATAAATAAAGCTTTATGTAAATCAGATGATGTATACGAATTCCAGAGAATATTGAGAGATAGAATGATTGAGCTGATAAGCCAGTGTAGAGATGTAGTTGGTAATGTCTGTGAAAAATAAAGGAGTAATTATGGGTGCGCCAAGCAAAGCTAATATGGGCAAGCCGGCCCATGTAACGGTTAACCACCGGCATGGAACTGAACCGGGCGTATGGTGAGGTAACGAGCCATGCGAAGCCCCGGGAAAGGCGGTTTGTCAGCCACAACGAAAGTGAAGGTATTGAGCCCCGAAATTCTCCATTTTGCATTGGGCCAGGGGTTTCATGTCTCTGAAGCCAACAGCGGGTCACGCGCTAGAGGTAAGTGTGTATCCGCCGTGCCGGGGTCTGAGTCCGTGGCGGGCAGCCGAACTGTTCATATTGGAACTTGGGAGAGCCGGAATATTCCAGAGGAAGTTTCCAAAGGAGCCGAAGAGGCGACGAGGAAGTATGCTATTCCGGCAGTCGGACCGATTCATAGTAGAGGTGCAAACAGGGTAACGCCTGTTGAGTCCTGTCACGGGGCACTCGAAGGGGTCGGCGGTTTAACGCAGAGGGACTGTTTTCGTCATGCGATACACTGATATCGCAGAAACAGGGCGGAAGCTTTCCCTCATAACCGGTCATGCCCGCAGAGACCGCGACTTCCAGTTTACGAGCCTGGCTCATCTGCTGGACGTTGAATATCTGGGGGGTTGCTACAAGAGCCTTAACAGGAATAAGGCGGTAGGAATCGATAATGTAAGCTGGAGAGAGTACGGGGAGAATCTGACGGAGAACCTCGAACGTCTGGTGCTGAAACTGAAACGCAAGAGCTACAAGCCGAAACCGTCGCGGAGGGTCTACATTCCTAAGAATGAGACGGAGAAGCGTCCGTTAGGTATATCCGCGCTCGAAAACAAGATTGTAGAGCGGGGCATTGCGTGGATACTGGAAAGCATCTACGAGGAGGACTTCCTGAACTGCTCGTACGGATTCCGGCCAAAGCGGAACTGTCATCAGGCCCTGAAAATGCTCAATGACCTGATAATGTTCCAACCGGTAAACCACATCGTGGAAGCCGACATAAAGGGATTTTTCGACAATGTCTCACACGAGCACCTGATGGATTTTATTCGCATCAGGATTCGTGATACGGCATTGCTCAACTTGATAGAAAAGTTCCTGAAAGCGGGGTACGTCGATGAAGGGATGCTGGTGAGGTCGGACGATGGTACGCCGCAGGGAAGCATTCTCAGTCCGATGCTGGCCAATCTCTTTCTCCATTATGTGTTGGACAAGTGGTTCGAAACGTCCGTAAAGCCCAATGTAAGAGGGTACTGCGAACTTATCAGATACGCCGACGATTATGTATGCCTCGTGCGTTATCAGGAGGAAGCGGCGCGGATAGAAAGAGGTCTGCACAACCGGTTCAACAAGTACGGCCTGACACTTCATCCGTCCAAGACACGGAAGTTCAGTTTTGGCCATTTTGAGCGGGAAAATGCAGAACGCCAGAACCGGCGGCCCAATACATTTGTCTTTCTTGGGTTTACTCACTTCTGCGGCAGGTCGCAAAAAGGCGGCTTTAAAGTAGGCCGCAAGACAAGCCGGAAGAAATTTACGGCAAAGTGCAGAGATATGAACGAATGGCTTTGCAACACCAGGAACGTATCGAAAACCAAAGAATGGTGGAAGATTCTGGCTGCGAAGCTCAGAGGTCATTTCCAGTACTACGGCGTAAGCGAGAATTTCAGGACAGTCGCCCGGTTCTACAAAACGGTCATTCGGATGGTACACAAATGGCTGAACCGGCGGAGCCAGAAACGGAAGATGAATTGGGAGAGGTTTCTTGCATACCTCGAACATTATCCGCTTTCGAAACCGAAGATTGTGCACAGCTTTTACGATAACGCATGTTCGGGGAGTTTGAATTGAAGAGCCGGATGTGGGAAATTCACAAGTCCGGTTCTGTGAGGGGCATTGAATCTCCTCACTTTGGATTTGAAAGATAATCATCAAAGAAAGGAGACATATTATGTCTACTCGACAAGACAGTTACTAAGATTATGAAGTGTCGTTTCTGCGGAAACAGTACTACTGCTTTGGCTTTGCACAAGCAGTTAAAGCCGATTAAAAATGAAGTGTTTGATGTTGATCCTTGTGATAATTGTAAGGACAGATTTAAAACATATAAATATTTCATAGGTGATTGCGGGCATAGTGGTTTCATTAGAACGAGCGCTTTAGAAAAAATATTAAATAGCAAAACTTTAGAGCAAATTAATTCTTCAAAGATCTTCAGAATGGAAAAATGTTTTTCCTGCATGGACATGATTCGTTTAGAGGATTGTCAAAAGATTTAACGTCACTAATTGTCTGACGCGTCAGACAATTTCAATCTTTCTAAGAGTGGTACGAGTACCACTCTTTTTTTATCACAATTTACAAAGGAGGTAATTATCAGATGGATATAATTTCTTGTTCTTTAAATATTCGTGATAAACATTAAACTAAGGAGTCACTAATGACTAAAAGTAAAGCAGAAAACGAACTCAAAAAACTAAGCGAAAGCATTAACAAGCATGTCGCTGAAATAGAACGCCATTTCTTTCTTATTGGCATTGACTTGCTGAAAGCTCAGATGTACGTCAAAGCCATTGGAGGTAATTTCAAGAAATGGATTGAGGACAACACTAAGCTGGACAAATCCACTGCCTATAAGCTGATAAAGCTTGTAAAAAAGGACAAGGAATTGGTAAACAGCAAAAACTACAGTTCCGTCAAGAAACAGATAAGCCTTTACAAATTAATCAGGCTTATAAAATAGGCTATTAGCACCCATAAAGTCCTCCTTTTTCAAGGGAATTAATTATCATATGGACTCATTTTTCATGGCTAGAAATCTCACGTAGTCTATAGCAGATTTGAGTTCTGCTTCCGGAAGCTTTAAGAGGAGATCAAGAATTTGAGAAACTTGTGCGTTACTTATGTGACTTTTTTTGAGGCTCAGATTGGCTAGGGGATGTCTCGGGATGGATTGGGTTAGAGGAGAATCGCCTTAAAACGTCTTTTTTGGGGATGTCTGGGAGTGTCTTTGATTGACTTTGGTTGTCGTGCTCTTCTGGATTTGTTTCAAATCCAATCGCCCCGACCAGTTTTCGCGTTCATCATTTCTTCTGGAGGAAATGAAAGTATTTGGTTTCGATGTCGTCGAATTCAAGCGGTTCCCCGCATTTCCGGCATTTTTGGGACGGGGCCTGAAAGTTATTGAGAGCTTGCTCTTCCTTTTCCACATCGATTTCCATTTGGAAAACGGCATCGCAGGAGTTGCAGTAATAGGGGGCGTAAAAAGAGAGGATACGGCATCCCTGAGTCATGTTGTCTATCATGTTGAATTGCTGAACCATGGCCATGGAGCATCCGGAAAGCATAATTTTTCTGCCATGGGAAATTTCCCTTATGCCTTTGATAAAGTCCTGGGTTCCCGTTGAGTTAATCCTGCTCACGTTTTTGAGGTCTATGATAACCTGGGGTTTGAGCCCCTGATGCAGGATGTTTTCCATAACCAGGCGCTCGTTCACAGATCCCGTAAACCGGACCAGGGAGACCTCTTCCGGCCCATCTTGACGTTGTTTTTCCATATCAAAATTCCTCATGAAGTGTTTCTTGTTCCGGGACTTTTCCGCTGTTCCCCTGTACAGTATCCCATGCTTTTCTGTTCCAGAAAATTTACCGGCAAGTCCCTGTCCCAGGCTTAAAATGAAGAATGCGTGCCGGCGGAATGATCTGATTCAGGCCTGCCGGCATGCAAAGCATAATTTATGGCGCTTGTCAGCAGTCTGCTGTCCACATCCTGTTTCACCAGGTAATATTTTGCCCCCCGGTTGATTAAATCCAGGTGCAGATCGCAGTCGTTTTTGTCGGTGAAAACAATGACGGGAATGTGGGCGTTTATATGATCCTTTGCGGCGTCCAGGAATTCCAGCCCGTCCATGTCCGGCAAACTGTAATCAAGGAGAACGCAGTCAATTCTCTCGGTATCAAGCGCGGCGAGGCCGGCTTGAGCGCTGGGGGCGGTTCTTACTTGAAAGGGGCTTTGATTATCAGTTAATAACTTTCTGATACGTCCCCAGTAAAAATCATTGTTATGGATGATCAACAGATTCATGTTAACCGTCCTGAGAGGAAGAAAGGGAGCGCTGTAAATTATCGTTCAAAAGTCATGCCGGGTTGTAGAATTGAGCATTTTACCAACATTATATTTTAGTACATTTTTTTTGTAAAAATCAATGAAATTCTGACTTTTTTTTCTGCTTGATGGGGTGCTCTTCTTAGGCCGGATTATCCATTTTCAGGGAACTGTTGCGTCCCTCCTTTTTCTTTTTATTTTAAGGATTAAGTGCAATTATCAGGGATTTATGGTATTGTATTAACAAATGTCCGGACAAAAAGGATAGCGGAAATCCAGGGAAACTTCCATGCCTGAGAAAAAACAGAATAAGGACGAAGAACTCGATAAACTCCTCAGTACCAAAGTTGAACGGCTGAAGAAACTGGACATACTGGATGATGATGACGTCCTGAAGGATCTTGACGCCGAAATAAAAAAACCGAAAGAAGAAGAAGAACAGGAGCAAGAACAAGAACAGAAGCAGGCGGGAACAGTACCGGCACAAAAGGAAATTCCAGAAGGGGAACAGGGTATAAAAACCCTTCTGGAAACACCGAACATCAAACAGCTGGACAAGAAGATTGAGTCCGCTCCCGAAGCCCTGCCCACGGGCACTCCCCTCAAGCAGGAAATGAAGCAAATCGAGTTTGCCGACCGGACCCAGGAATACTTGAATCAGACCGAGGGTGATTACGACCGGGCCGTCCTGCTGGTGAAAGACCTGTACCATAATATCGCGTCCGGAAAACAGTTGAATAACCGGGATATCCTGCAGCTCATAAAGTCCTTTATCAAAGTCCTTATTAATGATCAGTGCATTGTCATCAATTTTTCCGTTTACGATCCCAATCCAAAAGATTACCTGTTTCATCACGCGCTCAATGTCAGCCTCCTGTCCATGAACATTGCCACAGCCATGGACTATTCCGAGGATCAGATCCTGCAGCTTGGAGAAGCGGGCATGATGGCCGATCTTGGGATGATGCTGATTGACCCCGGCATCAGGATAAAGAACGGAAAGCTCGAAAGTGATGAGTTCTATGAGGTACACAAGCATCCCATATTAGGTGTGGCGGCGCTGGAGCGCATTAAACTGATGAGCGAGTTGGTCGCTTACGTATCCTATCAGCACCACGAACGGCTGACCGGGGCTGGATATCCAAAAAACCGGAAGGGGAGGATCATTAACCGCTATACCAATATTGTATCAGTGGCTGATGTCCTGGAGGCCTTAACCAGCCACAGGGCCTACCGGCCCGCCCTGCATCCTGCTTCCGCCATGGTGCAGTTGGTGAAAATGGCCAGGGTGGGTTTTTTAAGCCCGGATGTGGTAAGGCAAGTGTTGAGGTTTTCTTCGGCCTATCCTGTGGGCTGCCTGATCCAGCTTTCCAACATGTGCATAGCAAAAGTCATCCAACCCAGTGAGAAGCATATTACCAAACCCATAGTGTCTGTGGTGGTTGACGAGAAAGGCAAGGTTCTTTCCCGGGAAAATATCTATCAGATTGATCTTTCCAAACAGGCGGATGTTACCGTTGTGAAGCCTGTCAATTACAGGGACTTCAAGGTAAATCGCATGGATGGATTCTGATCTTTTATTAAAACATAAGATATCCAGCAGCGGCGTACCCTCCGGCTTCGTTTCGCTTTGTGAACTACGCCGTGACGGGACGGCACGCCGTCATTTCTTGGGGGCATTAAAATAGATGTATTTAACTTGATAAGTAACTAAATTCAACTCAATTGACCTGGCAGTAGATAAGATGGGCAAGACGTATATTGTTAAAGGTGGCGGGCACTTAAGAGGTGAGATTGAGATCCGCGGGGCCAAAAACGCTGTGACCAAGGAAATGGTGGCGTCCCTGCTTGCTGAAGGCGAAATGGTCCTGGGCAACGTGCCGGAAATCGGGGACGTCCGGATCACCAGGCAGATACTGGAAGCGTTGGGCTGCCGGACGCACTATGAACAGGAGAGGAGCGAATTGCGCCTGGATACCGGCGGATTGAAGACCTTTAAGGTGCCCGCCGAGTATTCCGGAATAAACCGGATTCCCATCCTGATGGCGGGCCCGCTGCTGCACCGGTTCAAAGAGGCGCGGATTCCGGTGATGGGAGGATGCGACATCGGCCCCAGGCCGGTTGATTTCCATATAAGCGGATTAAAAGCTCTGGGAGCGGATGTGTCTTTTGACGGCCAGGCTTATCATTTTTCTGCAAAAAGGCTTAAAGGGGCTAAGATAGAATTACCTTTTCCCAGCGTAGGGGCCACGGAAAATATTATGATGGCGGCTGTGATGGCGCAGGGGACCACCGTGATTAAGAACGCTGCCATAGAACCGGAAATCCTGGACCTGGCCCTTTTGCTGCAGTCCATGGGTGCGATTATTGCCCAGGAGGTAGACAGGACCTGGATAATTCAGGGTGTGCATGAACTGCATCCCGCGGCCCACCAGGTGATTAATGACAGGATAGAAGCCGCTTCTTTCGCCGTCTCGGCCATTGCCACCAGGGGAGATGTTTATATCAAAGGTGCGGAACAGGAACACATCCAGACCTTCCTGAACTGGTTGCGCAAAGCGGGAGGCGAGTTTGAGATATTGCCCGAGGGCATTCGTTTTTTTGGTCAGGACGCCGCCATCAAGCCAATAGCGGCTGAGACTGCCGTTCATCCCGGCCTGATGACAGACTGGCAGCAACCCCTGGCAATTCTGCTGACCCTGGCTGATGGGGTATCCGTCATCCATGAAACGGTTTATGAGAACCGCTTCGGATATGTGGATGCCCTTAATAAAATGGGCGCGCGAATCCAGCTGTTCAGGGAATGTCTGGGCGGATTACCCTGCCGATTCCGGCATTCGGGCCATCAGCATTCCTGTGTGATCACGGGCCCCACCAGGCTAAAGGGCGCGGCAATAGAGATCCCGGATTTAAGGGCCGGATTTTCCTATCTGGTGGCGGCGGTCATGGCGGACGGAACATCAGAGCTGTCCAACGCTGGTTATATAGAAAGGGGGTATGATCGGATACTGGATAAATTCCGTTCCCTGGGAGTAAATATAGAAGCGGTTGACGGGTAATCCTGATGTCTATGTGGCTGATAGTGTTACCGCCGGAAGGAGCTGCACGTCAGGTGGGAAAGCAACTCATTCCTGCCATGAAGAACCAGGCCGGTGGGGATAATCTCAAGGTCTTTGATTGTAAAAAATATCTGAACGCATACAGGAAGCTGCTCAGGGATCCTTCCGAGGATATGGTAGCTGACCTGGCCAATCAGTCCCTGATTATACAATGCCTCGAGTTTGAGGCCACGCATCTGCTGGTTCTGGCCTTAAGTCCGGTCACGCTCTTTACCTTGAATCTGTTGAGGAAACAGGGACTGGTTACCATCCACTGGTTTTTTGAAGATTACCGGGTGGCCGGGTACTGGAGGGATGTCATAACCGGTTATGACTATTTCCTGGGGATTCAACGCGGTGAGTTGATGGAGTTCTGCCGGCGGTCCAGGACCTTCTTTCATTTCCTTCCGGCGGCCGCCGGAAACGAACATTCCCCCCTCCCTGCTGTTGCCGGAGGTGATCAAAAATCTGACCTGGTGTTTGTCGGGATTCCCAGTCCTTACCGGATCTCAGCGCTGGAAGCGCTGGCCGCGTCTGGAAGATCTCTGCTCATAGCCGGAAGCCAATGGGATGAATATAACGGGCCTCTGAAAAGGTTTATCGTCCAGGGGTCCTGGGTGACGGAAGACCGGGCTTTCGGCCTTTATCGCCAGGCTAAAATAGGCCTGAACCTTTCGGTTTTTGATCCCGGTGCGGACAGGAACAACACGCATGTCTCCCCCAGGGTTTTTAATATCCTGCTGTCCTGTCTGGTGTTACTTACAGAAGAGGTCGCGCTGCTCAAGGAAACCCTTGACGGATTTCATTATCATTCCTTTCACAGTGTCCAGGACCTTGTAAAAATGACCGGCGAGGTGCTGAGCAGGTTCCCGGATTATCAGAAAGACTGCGCGGACAACCGGAGCGGCGTTCTGGCCCGGCATACTTATCAGATGCGTGCCCGCCAGATTGTAGAACTGACGCGTAAATGAACCTCTCATCTGTGATGCGACCGGAAGAAAAAATCCTGGTTTGTTCCTGCCGCCTGCAGGGGACCGGCGGAAACGAAGCGCAATTGAGAGAACTGTGCCAAGCTGAACTGGACTGGGATATCGTTCTTTATCACGCCCGGGCCCATGGCCTAATCCCTCTGTTGTGCTCTGCGTTAAAGGAAACCTGCTGGGAAGACGTTCCGCACCCGGTCCAATTAAAACTGGCCGAATCCGTACTGTCCATAGAAAAGAAAAACATGCGGATGGCCGGAGAACTGGTGCGTGTTAAACAGGCGCTGCAGGCCGGGGACCTTACCGCCGTGCCGTTTAAAGGCCCCGTGTTGGAGCTGGCTGTCTACGGGCGGACAGGAATGAGGCAATATGATGACCTGGATATCCTCATTAAAAAGAGTGATGTGCCACAAGCCGCCCGGATTCTGGCTTCTTTGGATTATGTCCCCACCCGTGTTTTCTCTCCCAGGCAGGAGAAGGCCTATGTGAAAAGGGAATGTCAATACAGTTTTGTGCCCAGGCAGGGCGGTTCATGTATTGAGCTTCATTGGGGGATCCTGCCCCCCTATTATGGCTTTTACCAGGACTTTGATGTCCTGCTGGAAAATTTCAGCCCGGCCTGGAAAGAACACGGATTTCCTGAAATTCCCCGCGAGGATCTGCTCCTGATGCTTTGCGCTCATAACGGTATTAAGCATAGGTACGACAGGCTATCCTGGCTGTGCGACATGACGAGGTTGATACGGGTTTCGGACATGGACTGGGAAAAGTTGCTGAAGAAGGCAGAAAGGTATGGAAGTAGAAAGGCGCTTCTCCTGGGGCTTTATCTGGCTCAGAGGAATTCCGGACTGGAGCTTCCTCCCATGGTGACGGCGATGCTTGATCAGGAAAAGGGGCTTAAAAAAATTTCGGAAAGAATTGAGAAGCATTATTTCCTGGTGCCGGCCCCTGATCCCGGCGCGGTACAAAAAGCGGGATTCCATCTCAGCATAAGAGATCGGTGGAGTGACAGAGTAAGTTATCTTAATAACCTCCTATGGCACCCCTCTATGTTTGACTGGGAATTTATCCGTTTGCCCGACAGCCTGTACTGGTTCTATTACCTGATAAGGCCGTTCAGGTTGACGCTGAAGGCCATGAAGGCGCTGTTTGTAAGGGGTGAGGTAATCCGGCCAGGGTAACCCGGCCATCTGGCCGGTGCGCTAAGCGGGCTATCCGTAACTGCCGGACAAAACAGGTTTCCATGTCGTCGCCCCTGAACGCTACTATATATATGGTATGCTACGATTTGTACGAATACTTGTACCCGTACTTGTAGTACTGGTAGTAATACTGGTCCCAGAAGGACTTGGAAACATCGTTTAAAACGCCTCCTGCCACGTTGGCCTGGATATAGTGCAGCTGGCGCAGGACTTCTTCTCCCGCTTTGATGGGAGTCTTTTTGCTCCGGAAGATCACCAGGGTTTTGGATACCAGGGGAGCCAGAGTGAGTGTATCGGACAGCTGCAGTATGGGAGGTGAGTCAAGGATGAGCAGATCATATTCCTTGTTCGCCCATTTAATCAGAGACTGAAGTTTCTTTTTAGCGGAAGCCTGGGTAAGGCTGATGGGGTCCTTGCCGGCGCAGATAGTGAACAGACCGGGAATGGACGTGGATTGGATGATTTCTGTTACATCCTTATATCCGTTCAAGTAATCCGAAAGGCCTATATCGTTGCTCAAACCGAACAGGTTATGGATATTATGCCTTCTCAGGTCCGCATCAACCAAAAGCACTCTTTCTCCCTTCAGAGCTGACGTGGTGGCTAAGTACGCGGCGGTGGTGGTCTTGCCTTCACCTTGCAGGGCGCTCGTCACCAGAATGCTCTTCTGGGATAAATTGGGATTCACCGGGAAAATGTTGGCGAGCAGTCTCCGGTAGGGCTCAAAATAGGGCTTAATCAATTCGTTGTCAGAGGAGATTTGGATATTATGGGTTTCTTCATCATTTTTGGGAATCAGGCCAAGCAAATTGAGGCCGTACTTGTCCTGCAGGTCTTTGGATTTTTTTACTGTGGTGTCAAGGAAGTCAATCAGGAAGCAGAGGGCGACGCCGATAATCAGGCCCATGAACAGACTGACGCTGAAGGTCATGTATTTTTTGGGAATCAGGGAACCGGATTTTCCGGCCGTATCCATCTGAATAACTTCCCTGGGGGTTGATGATTTTTTCAGTTTGGTTTCCTGCAGCTTCTCCTGGAGCATGAAATACATTTTTTCCGTGGAGTGCTTTTCCCTGGTCAACTGGCTCAGTTTAAGTTCGAGTTCAGGAGTGACTGCCAGATTGCTGAAAGATTTCTGCTGAAGTTTCTGCAGCTCATTTCTCCTGGTAATGAGAAGGTCTTTCTGGACTTCTAATTGCTGCTCATTATTTCTCAGTTCTTCGTATCTGGGATTGTTCACCATGGTTGTGGTGCTCGATTCCTCAAGGGCCTCATTTCTAATCATGGACCGCACTGCTTCCATGTTTTTCTGTAATTTCATGACTTTTGGATGGCCTGCTTTGTATTTGGTCCGCAATCTTGCCAGTTGGAGCTTCATATCCAGGAGTTCTTCCTTCAGCGGCTTGTCGTAGGTAATTTCTTTTATCATCTGAGAATCAAGTCCTGTCATTTCTTCTTTAATCAAATAGATCTGCCGGTTTAACTGCTGCAGGTCCAGGCCCACCCTGGTTAATTCATTTTCATAATTATTAATGGCAGCCAGACCGTCTTTGCCTTTGTTTATAAAAGTGGGATTGCTCTCATAGAAGCTCCTGATCCTGGTTTCCAGTGAATCAAGTGTCCTCTGTCTTACTTTCATCTGGCGCACTATCCAGGCTTCATAATCCTTGAAGCTTTTCTGTTTAGTTCCCAGGTCGTATTTTTCATATTCCTTGGCGATGATATTGGCAAGCCTGGCCGTGAATATGGGATCTGGAGTATGGACTTGGATATTAATGATGTTAGCGGTAGGGGTCCTGGATACTTTAAAAAAACTTGAGATTCTTCCGGGGGATAGATTTGTGTCCAGGGCTGCCACCACGTGTCTTAAAAAATTAATGGACTTCAGGTTTTCAGTATGAGTGGTGATGACATTATCATTTATATAATCGTAACCATACCAGGGATCCATGATCCCGGTCATTGAAATGATTCTCAGCCTGGAAGTGCTGGCATAAGTCGGATGAAGGTTGATCTTGGAGACAAAACTGAATACAACCAGTACCAGGACGGCGGCCAACAGCCAATATCTCCTGTGAAGGATGACGCCCAGGTAGTCCCTGACGTCCAGGGTCTCTTCAGCTTCATTCAAGGTTGAATAAGAAGAGCTGTGTACCGGGACCATCCGGTTCGGCGCAATCTCATTCTGTTCCGCGTAATCATTGAGGACCTGAGCGGGTGGCTGGAATACGGAATGACTTCCCTCACCCTGAGAATATGGATTCAAGTCAGTATTGCCACCGATATTAGCTGGCTTTTTTTGCCCTTTTCGGTTATTGAACTTAAAGGAAGTAAACTTTAATTTATCGTCTCTGAATTCATCCATATCTGGCTAACATTTATATTCGTTATATCTATACAAATTGGGTTTGCAATACCTCATTAATTATACCACAAAGTAAATGGTGAATCTAGAACTAGATGTCTAATTTCCACGAAAAGCCTTTAATTAGAGAAATTTTAGTTTTTTGATAAATTGGGAGAATCTCTTTTATCATTTAATATCGGTTTTTTGCTCTGTTTTTTTAAAAAAACCATATTCAAAAATGTTCCCGCTCCCTCTGAATTAATATAACGGTTTTTTTTGTTAAGGAATAATCCAAAAGGGAAAAAAACCTGCATCATTTTAATCTGCAACGATGAAAACAGGTATTTAGTAATATTACGATAGCGTTTTCAGGAAGATCGGCTTAACAGGAAGACTTGCTTATTCTTCTATAGTCTGTTCTGAATCTGTTTCGGTTTCAAATTCATCCAATTCGGCCTCAGGATCTTCCATTGCAGGTTCGGCCGGGCTTTGTTCTTCCTCAATACCCGCTTCCTCCGCTTCACCGCCTTCATCTTCGGCGGGTGATTCTACCGGTTCAGGAGGATTGTCCGGCCCGGTATGTTCAAGGGACGGCAGAGACTCAACAATGCCTACCAGTTTTCCCTGTACCAATTTGATTTTAGGGTTTTTAATAAGTTTTTGAAGGCGGAGGGCTTTGAGTTGTTTTTTAGACTCCGATGATATGGACTGATCAGGTTGGATCAGTTGCATTTTTTCGTCTTCAATTAAATAATCCAGCGCTTCACGGAAATTATTTTTATTTAACGCTATGGAAAAATCCGTAAGCACCTCCAGCAAATTTCCCTGGCCTTGGCTACCCCGGGACGACTTGGATGTTGAACACCCTGTTATCAATAAAAGGGTCACGAATATGCTGCCTAGAATTTTATAACTCATTGTATTCCTACCATGGTCAAAATTAAAGGGGTTGTTAGTTATTTAGTGATAGTTCCTAGAAAAACCAGTTATTTTTTAAAAATATTAATCTAAATTCAAATTGCAAATATTTTAGCAAATACTGAACTATCGCAGGGACATTTTTCATTAAGTTTCAGGCCGGTATTGATTGAGCGCTCATGGCATGGGAGGCCCTGCGGACAACTTCGTTTAATTTGCGAAAAAAACCTGGCGTGATTTTCTGCGGCTTGTGATGTTCCAGATAAAGAATTGCCAGTGGTGCGGAATGGTCCTTCCCAATCGGAAAAGCGATTTTAAGAAGAGCGGCATTCTTGAGCGATGTCTTCAGCCGGTTGTTCTCCCCGGGAAGTTCATTCAGCGGTTTTGGGTGGTTTTTATTCCCTCTGAACCCGGATTTTCCGGTAATGACGTAATATCTGGGTTCACCGGTAATTTCGGTGGTGAGAAGGTCGTCTGATTCCCGGATTGCTTTTGGTAATTTTCCGTTTGGGGAACACATGAATGTCCTGGCAACCACACCGCTGGAAAACCGGCAAATGGTCTTTTCCAGTGATCTGATAATTTTTCCGGTATCATTATTAGTTGATCTTCGTCCTTGTCCGCTTTTCCCTGAGTATGCCAGGGTGAGGGGATAGACTGATGTCTGCCTGGGAGCCCGGGTATCCGGAACTTGCCGGCGCATTGGCAGCAAACAGGAGCTTTCCTGTTCATCGAACCAGCATTCAAAGCCTCCGAACTGGAGAATATCACCATGGGAGATGGCTGTTTTTGAGATCCAGTCTCCGTTTACGATTGTTCCGTTGGTGGAATTTAGGTCGGAGAGAATGAACGCTCCATTTAACTGGGATACGGTGGCATGATTTGAAGAAACGGTTTCGTTCGGAATCACAAAATGGTTATCAGGATCCCTTCCGATATGCAGCAATTGAGAAGAAAACTGCTGATGGGATACCTTTCCGCGCTCATCATAGAACCAGAACTTCATGATTAGGAATTAAAATTACCCGGCGTGGAAATCCAGAGGAAAGATGTCGTTATTAAGAAATATTTGTCATTTGCGCCTTCTGCGCGTCCATAGTCATTAGTTGTTTGGTTTTATTCCAAAGACGAGTGCGTAATGACCAATGACCCAATGACGCGCTAATTATCCCCTTTTTGTTAAAATTGGGAGCATAATGACAAATGACTCTAACTTCTATTCCCAATCCGATTTCTCGGATGAAAGCTCCGGTGAACCTCCTGCAGATAATGCTGGTCCACATGGGTATAAATCTGGGTAGTGCTGATGTCTGAATGACCCAGCAGCTCCTGCACGGACCGCAGATCGGCTCCGGCTTCAATCAGGTGAGAGGCGAAACTGTGCCGGAAAGTGTGCGGGGAAATCCGTTTTTTCACCTCGGCCCCTGTCCGGATTTTCTGGATTATTTTCCAGGCGCCCATGCGGGACAAAGATTTGCCCCTCAGGTTCACAAGCAAGGTGTCGGTTGACGGGGAGAGGACGGGCCGTTCCAGTTCAAGGTATTCGCGAATAGTGGCGTAAACCTTGGCGCCCACAGGTACCACCCGCTGTTTGTTGCCTTTGCCTTCAATCAGAAATAATTTTTCCCTGAATGCAATCCGGTCGATGCGCAGTTTCACAGCCTCTGATATTCTCAGCCCCGCGCCATACAGTAAATCGATGAGGCAGTAGTCCCTTCTGCCTCCTTTTTTTGTGGTATCAATGCTCTGGTATATCGACTGTATTTCGGAGAGGTCCAGGCTGTCGGGCTTGTATCTCTGGAGTTTCGGGGTTTGGATACCTGGAAGGTGATTTGATTGGATCCTGTTATTTTCAAACAAATAACGGAAGTATCCCTTTAGGGAAGAAATGCCCCGGTTAATGGTGGCGGGAGAAATCCCGAGATCAGTGAGGGCCTGTATATATCCGTTCAGGTCCGGACGGCGCCATGCATCGCCGGGAGGCAGTTCTCCTTCCGGAGATGAGATATGGGTGAAGAAATTATGTATGTCCGAGAGATAGGCGTCCACGGAGTTGGCGGACAGCCGCTTTTCCAGGGAAAGATATGCCTGGTATTCCTGTAAATAAGGTATGTCTTGATTCAGGTTCATCTGTTATGAAATTGTATTTTTTAATGACTGGATAACAGGACAGACTGTATAAAACCGGTCCAAATCCTGTTATCCTGTTATCCTGAAGAAAACATTTCCTGGGATAAACTTGATCTTCCCCAATTGAAAATCCCACTGGTTCGGTTATATTTTCTGCCGGGTGCTTAGCTCAGTTGGTAGAGCAGCTGAC
>JBHPJW010000044.1:0-20706 GCA_042567505.1 Fibrobacterota bacterium | reverse complement strand
GTCGGGAATTACTTCAACGTCCTGGTAAAACCTCATTATGGGCTTGAGGCTTCCATTCCGGTATATACCGAAATCTTAATCTTAATTCAGGGATTTTTACCCGTATTTATCAAATATTTCGCCGACGATTCCATAATGGGAAAATTCAGAATCATCATTACCCGGAACATCCCCTTGTTCAAAAGTTTCTGATACTGTTTCTTCCCCGGATGTATTCTTCATATCCTCTGATTCTTCCGGCGTGTTGTATTTTTCCAGGATCTCATCAACTATGGTCCTATATTTTTCCCTTTCGGGCACTGATTCCGAGAAAGATTCTGTTTTATTATAAGTCTCATCCACCTTATTCAGGTAGTTGTTGATAATTTGAGGAGTCAAGGCTTTGGAGTCATAAATCTTATACATGAGGTTTGGTGAGATAGGATCAAACATTCCGTTGCCCGGATTCGGTATTCCCGCTATCAGGCTGGTGGTGGAATTTTGAAACAGATTGTTTTTCAAACCGGAAACATCCAATCCGGAGAAACCATATAAGTTGTTCCCGGTCCCTGTATCTAAATTAACGCCAAACATCCTTACTTCCGCCTCTCTCCTTGGAACTATGCTGCCAGCGCCATCTCCGCTTCAGAATGTTCCGCTACCCAGGCGTCCAGTTTTTCCAGGGTCAGCTGCTGAGTATCTGCAATAAGCCTTCCCGCGGCGCCGGGAAGATTCCCCAGGATTTCATTGGCTTCTTCAAATCCTTTTTTCACAGCGGCGATGATTGTTTTTCCAAATTCATCCGCCTCTTGTCCTGACATGGAGAAAAAAGAGGTGGCGAAGTCAACAATGCGCTGAGAGGTGTTTTCCGCGTTCCAGTATTCCGGTATTCCCAATTCAGCGGCAGGGTCTGATTCAGCAGGCTCCCGCACCTTTGCCGATTTATCATCACCAAAGAATATTTCCAGAATTCTTTGTTCCTGCATCATGATATATTCTTTTAATTGCTTCAGCATTTCATCAAAGTACTTTCTGCCCATTTCATCACTGACCGGCGCTGAGGCTGAAAATGCCTTATAAGATTCAGATCGGTAGCTCAACTCAAAGAAATCGCCATCCTGATTTTGATACTTCAGATTTAATTCCTCCCTCTGGTAATTATATCCTTCCACGGAATAGAGATATCTGGGTCTGTCGACCCCTATATCCTGGAAATCATAGTCATCAACTGAGTTCTTCCCCGATGTTCCATTCTGCAGGTAGTTGCCCCCACTTCCCCTGGACAGCACCTCATGTCCTACCGGCTGTAGTTCAGTTTGCATAATACCCTTCCTTGGTTGGTGTATATTACAGTATTCGGAAATCTTAAAGAAAAACTTTAAGCTTTTTTTAATGGGCTTTGTGAAGTATGCAATAAGTCCGGAGACTGGTCTATTATTATTAAATAATTAGGGTTTTTTGAGGTTTTTAGGGCTGTTGTTTTTCCTCCATCGAAAAGGTCCTTCTTATAAAATAATGGTCCCTGTGAAAATAACTCCTTATGTCACGTTCCCTTCATTTGTTTGAAAAAAGACTGGCCCTGCTCTGAAGATTAATCATATAATCTTTGAAAAACCGGACCTGACGGTTTTATTGCTTTAGGGAATTCATTACCAGTATAATAACTGAAAAGAGAGGAACGCAGCCTTTATGGAAGGAATAAACAATCCAAAGGAAGCCCTGGATCAGATCAGGACTATATACCACCAAAAGCCGTTAAATAAAATCGCGGAAGTTGCTCCCTTGCAGGAACTGGCCGTTCAATTTAACCTGACACAGTGCGTAGAATGGCTGAATGGCGTGGAAGAGTACCTGGAACACAATTTCGAGACTGCGCTCAACTATTTTGACAAATCAATTGATCTCGATCCCGACCTGGAATTTCCCTGGAATGGAAAGGCCAATATTTTCGCTTGCGACGAAGAATATGATTCCGCTTTGGCCGCCTACTCGAAGGCAATAGAGCTATATCCCGCCTACAGTTTCGCCTGGAACGGAATGGGAAATGTTTACAACTACAACGGTCAATATGAGAAAGCGCTTGAATGCTATGAAAAGGCCATTGAGATCAATCCCGCATTTTCCTATCCCTGGAATGGAAAGGGAAACGTGCTCAGAAACATGGGCAGATATCAGGAAGCCCTCAAGGCTTTTGACATGGCGGTTTCCATAGACCCCGATGATTTATATCCGCGAAATGGAAAGGCCAACATACTCCGAATCATAGAAGAAACTGAACGGGCCCTGGATATCTACAAACAGACCATTAAAGTCAGTCCTGATGATCCCTATACCTGGACCGGAATGGGAAATGTCCTCAGGATACTGGGAAAGAATAATGAGGCCCTGGATGCTTATGAAAAAGCCATTGCCCTTAATCCCGATGACAGATACCCATGGAACGGGAAAGCAAAAATCCTGGGTGCGATGGGCAAAAACGAGGATTCCCTGAACGCCTACCAGCACGCCATAAAACTAAAACCGGATGATCCCTACTCCTTTAACGGCATGGGTGTTGTTTTGAAAAAAATGGGCCGGTACCCAGAGGCTCTGGACGCTTTTAAACAGAGCGCTGAACTTGCTCCACAGGACCCCTATACCTTATATGAACTCGGCACGGTCCTCCGGCTGCTGGGAAAATCTGAAGAGGCTATGGACAGCTACGAGAACGCTTTGACCCTAAATATGAAGGAGCAGGACAAGGAATAAGTTCCAGCGCAGTTCTGTCCCTCTTTCCCCCATCAAGAAATCTCTTTAGGCATTTAGCGCCGTGCAGTCCATCTTTGTGCGTCCCCCTGTAAATGCCGGAACGGCTTACTTTTATAATTTTTTATTACATTGAGAATCTTCGAAATTCGAAGACGAGTATATATGCAAAAAAGACTTACGGTTGTGCCTGAACAATGCTCAGGCTGCAGAATATGCGAACTTGTTTGTTCTATAAAGCACTTTGGGGTAAACAATCCAAAAAAAGCCGCTATCCGGGTCATTACCACCTATCCTCAACCCGTGGTGCGCATGCCGGTTCTCTGCAGCCAGTGTAAAGTGCCCGCCTGTGCCAATGTCTGTCCGGAGAACGCGCTTAAAAGAGTTAATGGCGTGGTTGCATTGGATAAAGATACCTGCATATCATGTTATCAGTGCATTGAAGCCTGTCCTTTCGGCGCCATGTATGCCCATGAGGACTGTGACCTGCCCATAAAGTGCGATATGTGTGACGGGCAGCCTGAATGCGTTTCCGCCTGTCCCAAAGGGGCCTTAAAGCTCATTCCCGAGAGCGTGCTGGGAGAATCGAGGCGGCTGAGCAATGTGCTAAGTTACAGCCACATGAAAGAGATCATTTTCAGGGAAAAAGGCGAAAAAAAGGTGATCCGCTATGCTGAAATAGGCAAAGAGGAAATATGAGCATAAAAAGCGGATATTTCAAGAAGCACCTGAGGGTGAACCTGAGTGATGGAAAAAGCGAACAACAGGATCTCTCAGACGATTTTATTGAAAAATATATAGGCGGACGCGGTTTCGCGGCCAAACTCATATGGGACAACCTCAAGGAGCATAAATTCAAGCTGGATCCTCTTGGACCGGAAAACCTGCTGGTGATAGCGCCCGGTCCCCTGACCGGTGCTTACCTGCCGTCATCCGGAAAAAACTCCTTTGCCGCCATCTCTCCGGCCACCGGTTTATATGGTGATTCTTCAATTGGAGGCGGCTTTGGCATTGAACTACGGCAGACCGGAAATGATGTCCTCTCTATCACCGGAAAGGCGGATATCCTTTCCTTCCTGTTTGTGGATAATGACGAGACTTCTGTCATTCCCATGCCCGAACTCAAGGGTAAAGGATGCCTGGAGACAGAAGGCATGATAAAAGAGCGCCTTGGTACGCATCATATCCGTGTGGCTGCCATAGGCATCGGTGGTGAAAATCTGGTAAAATTCGCCTGTATCAATGCTGACTGGAGCCGCAATGCCGGCAGGACTGGCATGGGCGCCATCATGGGCTCAAAAAACCTGAAGGCCATTGTCATCCGGGGCCAAAAAGACCTGCCGGTCCAGGACATTTCCTCTCTGGTAAAACAGACTGACAAGGCCATAAGATACATGCGTGAGCACAAGTATTTTAAGCTCTGGCAAACCCAGGGACTTATGAATGTCATTGATTATGCCAACAATCAGGGCATTCTTCCAACCCGCAATTTCAAGGACAGCGTCTTTCCCGGGCACCACAAAATAAACGGCGAAGTTATGCTCAATCATCATAAGATTGGCGACACCGCCTGTTTCTCATGTCCTATGTGCTGTGGAAATATATGCATTGTGAAAAACGGTAAGTACGCAGGCACAGTTACCGAGGGCCCTGAATATGAGTCCTGCGCCATGCTGGGCTCAAATGTTGGTGTAGACAATTTCCCGGCCGTGCTGGAGGCCAACCGCTTATGCGATGAACTGGGAATAGATACCATCTCCACCGGCAACCTGGTCGGGGCCGTTATAGAGGGCTATGAAAAAGGCATACTATGCCTGGATGATCTGGATGGAGAGGAGATAACCTGGGGTGATGATGAAGCCATTCTCAATCTCGTGAACAAAATCGGCAACCGCACCGGCATCGGAGACACTCTGGCCGGCGGTTCCCTGGCGGTTATAAAAAAATGGCCTGAAATGGACAAACTCATCTTACAGGTGAAAGGCCTGGAACAGTCGGCCTACGACAGCCGGGCGGGTATCTCCATGGGTCTTGCCTATGCTACCTCGGACATCGGCGCCCATCACACCCGGGCCTGGACCATCGCCAAGGAACTTGAGGAAGGAACTGACTGGAGTGACGAAGAAAAAGTTGAAACGGTTATCTACCACCAGACCCTGCGTCCTCTGTTTGACATGCTGGGGGTATGCCGTCTTCCCTGGATAGAACTGGGGCTCAACGAAGAACACTATGAGCATTTCTATAAGTTTATCACTGGCAATGATGTGACGCTCAAAGACCTTCTAAAGCTATCAAATGATATATATGACATGACCAGAATGATTAATACGCGGATGGGTATCAGCCGTAAAGACGATACGCTTCCGTATAAAGTTTACAGCTGCCCACCCCTCTCGGGCCCGAACGCGGGTAAGGTCATAGACCAGAAAAAGTTTCAGAAGCTGCTATCCCTTTATTATAAAAAACGCGGGTGGAATGATCAGGGCATCCCTTCAAGGAAACTGGAGAAACAGTTTTAATGCCGCTTGTTCCTGACCCTTAACAGAGCTTCCCCTTCAGCTCTGTTAGTCCCGAACAGTTTTAACAAATATACCTGGTTATCACCCATCGGCCTGTTCCAGTAGATTCTATTCCGGGATACCCCTCCCCCGTCAATCATGCTTCCGTCCATCAGGAAGAGTTTCCATCGTTTCCATTCCCATCCTCTTTTAGATGAGCTACACACCCGCAAACCGCCCGGGATGGGGACAAAGAACAAACCTGGAGCAACCCGGCTCGGTTCCGCCTTATCCACAGAAGCAAAGGGAAGCCTGCGTATATAATCTGCAGAGCCCAGTACCAGAGCCCGGGCGGTGCTGTCAAACTTATCCGCAGCGGGACAAACGGGGTCCTGATCATTTATGTCTTCATAAGTGAGAGCCATCACATCCCCGCCATAATTAATCCAGAAAAAACTCTCGGGATAATCAAGCCTGGTGCCGTCCGCCCAACTCTGCATGAAATCCCAATTTTCAAAACCACCGGGAAAAAATCCCTGCGTTGTGCTGATAAATTGTTTTTCCAGTTCCGTGAACTCAAGGGAGGTACCGTTCTCATGGTGATAATAAAAAAAACGGGCGCAAAGGTTCATGGAGGAATGAAGATTGAGCGCCACCCTGATGGGACTTGGGTCCTCCATCAGCCGCCTAAAAACAGCCCGTAAAGCTTGTACTTCTGGTTCTGCTTCCGGGGCATTCCAGTTGGACTCCATATCAATGCCATTGGCGTTCATTCGCTCACACCCGAGTTCAACACCATCCGGATTATACATGGGAATGATATTAAAGACGAATTCATCTCTTATCTGTTGCGAGACCGCTCCGGTATCCAGCAGAAAGGCGATAATCTCATTTACTACCCGGGTGCTCTGCACCTCCCTTCCGTGGGTACGGGCATGGACCATAATCCGGGATTTATGCTGGCTGCTTCCCACCTGTCTGAGGGGAGCGCTGAGTTTGGACACCGGGCCTGAGGCAGAAGTTATCGTCAGCATCCAGAGCGTCCTGCCCTGCACGCTGCTTCCCACAGAGTCAATGGTTGTAAAAGGGGAATTGCTCCATTTGATCAAATCCGCTTCCAGGTCTGCGTAACCGTAACCCCACCCGTCCCCGGAAATTCCGCATCCGGCGCCTGATGTTTTCTCCAACTGACCTGGTATTTCAAATAATCCCCCCCATTCGTCCGTGGCGTTTGCTCCCTGTAGCACCATGGCCAGCAGGCAAATAAAAAGCCGGCAGGGAGTGGCAGTCCTCAGGGGCAGGTTGGAACCGCTCCGGGGCATATTACTGATAAGAAGCTTCCTCATCATAGTTCTTCCTGCCATACCAGATAAAATAACCGATAGACCACCATCATCAGAAAAAATTCTAAAACCATATCCTGTTTCCCAATAACGGCAATACTGAAACCCAAGGATGGCAGGCATTGATTACTTTTTTAAGAATTTGCCATATCTCTTTATATGGCAAAGCGTTACACTGATTACTCATCAATCAGTGCAACGGCCATAAATCCCTGGAAAACATTGAAAAAGCCGAAGATAACTTAGCTTTTGGGGCAATGTAAGTCTATTTTTGTAATAATTCTTTTAATAATATATCAGGATACACATCGGAATGTACGGTGTAGCAATCTCATAGACCACGATACCAGGCCATATACCATGTGCTACTTTCCCGAAACACCCTGCATTTCCATATTCCAAAGGATGAATAACTGTAACTGTGATTAAAGGCCTTTAATTCACTTACCATCCATGTACACCTTTCTTTGCCGGATTTTCCACTCGCTGCATCAGCGCCCCAGGACCGTGGTATTTTTTTCCCTGGTCGTTACTGCCATAGCCCTGTATTACGCCTACAGGCTTGAGGTTCGTTTCTCGCTCACCGATGTACTTCCGGATAATTTCCAGAGCGTCAAGATATTAAAGTCAGTTGAGGAAAAATTCGGGGGACTGGGCAAGCTCACCATAGTAATCCAATCGGATTTCCCAAGCATAAACAAAGCGGCAGTGGAATTTCTGGTAAAACAACTGGAGAAACACCCCGAGGTTAATATCCTGGATTACCGGAAGGAATCCGATTTTTTCAACCTGCATAAACTTCTTTACATAGATCTTAAGGACCTGCAGGAAATTGAGGCAAGAATTGAGACGGGACTTTGGACCGCCAAAAAGAAATACAATCCCATGCTGGTCGACCTGCTTGATGATGAGGAAATGGAGGAAACCAAAGAGGACAACCTCACCTTCAGGGACCTGGAAGAAAAATACTTTCCCGACTTACAGAAATACTTCGGCACTCCGGACGAAAAGGCTCTGATACTAAATATTTTTCCCCGTTTTGATATCTCTGATCTGGAGAAATGCCGGCTTTTTTTCGATGACGTCCAGACAGCGGTCCGGCAGGTCCCGTACGGCCACATTCTAAACATCTCATATACCGGTGAGGTCATGAAAAGCCTTCAGGAAGAAGGACGGCTCATTTCAGAAGTCATAGATTCGGGATGGCTTTCAGTCGTCACGATTTTGTTTATCCTGCTGGTGTTCTTTTTTCGCATTCCTGCCGGCCCGGTTCTGGCCCTTATTCCCATGGCCATGGGCATAATCTGGACCATGGCGTTAACCTATTTTTTCATCGGCTATTTAAGCATGGTCACCCTTTCCCTGGGAATCATCCTGTTGGGCCTTGGCCTTGACGCCTCACTGCACCTGCTTTCCAGGTACAGTGAGGAAAGACGAAAAAACCTGAGCGCTGAAATAGCATTTGAGACAATTACCCTGGAGACCGGCCCGACGGTGAGCATGGGAGCCATGACCAGTGCTGCCGCCTTTTTCGCTATCACCATAACTGACTTTAAGGGCTTCTCTGAATTCGGCCTTATCGCCGGTATCGGAATGCTTTGTACCCTGATCACTGTTCTCCTCGTATTTCCCTGCCTGCTCATTCTTCTGGAACCCCTCAAACTTGTCTCGGTTTTCGGACCCCGAATTTATAACCACAACCAGTTTGTCCGTCTTCCCTATTTTAAGTGGAAGGTCCATTTGGTATTGCTGGCAGCCGCCTGCGCGTTTTTTTCTTTCCGGGGGCTCCAGCAGAAATTCGAGTATAATTTTGACAGGCTGGGTTTTCCCAACCAGAACGCCCGGACTGACAGTATTGCGCAGGAAACAGGCGAGGCCATCTCCTCCCCCACCGTTGTGATCAGCCCGAACCAGTCAGAGGCATCCAGGGTGGCCGCCCACATGCGGGAATATAAAAACCGCGATACGCTGTCCCCCACCATACATTCAGTGCTGTCGCTTTCAGACTTGCTTCCCGAAGATCAATCCGAAAAACTGGCAATTATCGATAACTTGAAAAAAATAATCCGGCCCCAGCTAATAGCAGGTTCTGAAGAACCCTTGAGGAGCAACCTGGTCAAGCTCCAGGAGGCCTGGAATGTAGATAGTGTCGCTATTGATGACCTGCCGGACAGTTTCAGGAAAAAATTCGTGGGCAAAGACAGCCGGCCTGGTCACTTTACCTTTATTTTTCCTTCCGTTGACTTAAATGACGGATTAAACTGCATAGCTTTTGCTGATGACACGAAAGAGATACAGGTGGACGAAAACACAATCTACCAAACCTCCGGCATTGCCGTTATATATGCCGATCTGTTAAACATCATGATCCCGGATACTCTAAAAGCAATCAGCCTTGCTCTGGCTACAGTATTTCTACTGGTTTTACTCGGCACAAAAAGCCCGAAAGGGACCCTGATACTGTTCATACCCCTGGTCCTGGGAATTTGGTGGACCATGGGGGTGATGAAAATCCTAGACATCAGGGTCAATTACTTTAATCTCCTGGTTTTGCCGGCCATGATAGGAATCGGTATAGATAACAGCGTGCACCTGTACTACCGTTACCTGGAAGAGGGGTTGGGATCTCTTCACTTTGTCCTGAAAAGGACCGGCGCTATCATATGCGTAACCTCCCTGACCAGCATGGCAGGGTTTTTCGGACTTGTGTTTTCCAGCCATCGGGGCCTCTTTTCCATGGGTCTCACAGCCATCATCGGCATTTGCCTCACGCTTATTGCTTCACTTTTGTTCGTGCCTATGGTTCTGGGGTACTTTGATGAAAAAAAATGCAGGGAACCATCATGAAACCGCATTCTCCGTTTACCAGCGGAGCGAAGGCGGACAATGCCACATCTCAAACGGCCGGTACTGGATAAAAAGATTATGAAATTATCCGCGCACTTGCTTATATTAGGTTATCATAGGTAACCTCAACCCCATAATGTCCTTTTTCACGGTTCCCAGGTTGGAACCCGGACGGGTAACCAGACAACAGTCACTCACATGAAACCGCCCTCGGCCCGTATTCTTTCGCTTTCATCGTCTAAAACCGTGGCCATCGACGCTAAAGTTAAGGATCTGATTTCCCAGGGACAGGATGTAGTTAATCTGGGGGCCGGTGAACCGGAAGAGTCAACCCCTGAATTCATCCGTGAAGCCGCCATTGCTTCCATTAACAAGGGGCTGACCAAATACACTCCGGCTTCGGGAATTCAGGAATTGAAAGAGGCCATTTGCAAAAAATTCTCCGACCATAATAAACTGTCTTTCACTCCCGACCAGATAGTAGTATCCTCAGGAGCCAAGCACAGCATTTTCCATACCCTGCTGGCCCTGGTCAACCCCGGTGACGAGGTTATTATTCCATCGCCATACTGGGTCACCTATCCCGAACTGGTAATGCTGCTGGGTGCTGTGCCGGTAATGGTGCCCACTGAATTCGATGATGGATTTAAGCTGAACCCGAAAATCCTCAACCGGGCCATCACCTCCAGAACCAAACTGATAATCCTGAATTCACCCTGCAATCCGACCGGAGCGGTTTACAGCACAGAAGAAATCAAGACCCTGGCGGACATCATAGTCCAAAGGGACCTGTACTGTCTTTCCGATGAAATATACGAGCACATCCTGTATGACGGCCAAAGGCATGTGAGCATTGCTTCTGTTCATGAAGATATGGGTTCCAGGACAGTAGTAATCAACGGAGTCTCAAAAACCTTTGCTATGACAGGGTGGCGAATTGGATATTCGGCCGCCCCCAGAGTCCTTGCCGGAATTATCGGGTCAATACAGGGTCATGGCTCGCTTCATCCAGCTAATCCTTCCCAGTATGCCGCCATCGCCGCCCTTGATTCCGATTATCTCTTTGTCAGGGACATGACGGTGTCCCTCAGCAAAAAGAGGCAGATGGTTATTTCCAGGCTGGAAGAAATGGGAAACGTCAAGTTTCTCGTTCCTTCCGGGGCATTCTATTTTTTCCTTGACATTTCTCCCTTTCTCAGAGGAAAAAAAAGGCCGGAGATTACGACTTCTGAGGACCTCTGTATCTTTCTGCTGGACAAACACCTCCTGGCAGCTGTTCCAGGGACGGCTTTCGGCCGGGAAAATTTCATCCGGATATCTTTCACCGCTCCTCTTGAGAGAATTGCCCTCGGCATGGACCGCCTTGGGGAGGGCCTGGGCGAACTGATTTAATTTTCACGCTTTCGTCAGGAACACAGTTAGGAGAGCACTCTCCCATGGTCAGTAGCCGCAGGTGAATTATCAGGCGGCGGAACACAGCCAATGAGAGACCATTTGCAGAATGAAAATAGGATGCCGGACAAATCAGCGTGCGGATAAAGTAATGGACGGATTGCATCAACTGGCTGCTTATCACTAAATAGTCCTGATTACTGAATGATAAGACTGCTTACTGATAATTGTTCCCCTGAACCTTTGAATTCTTTATATTATGGCCAGGTTATTTCCATTTATTACCAATAAACATATTATGGCCTCTGATACTGCTGAAAAATCCGCTGCTAAGTCCCGTCCTCAAACACAGAGCCTGGTAGTGCCTTCCCTCTTCGGCAATTATCAGATCCTTTCGCACCTGGGCAGGGGTGGTATGGGCGACGTATATAAAGCCCGTCACCTGGAAATGGACCGTCTGGTGGCTCTCAAAGTGCTTCCTCTGGTTCTTTCTTCACCAGAGTTCCTGAACCGCTTCAATTCAGAAGCGCTGGCGATTTCCCGTCTTCAGCACCAGAATATCGTGACCATCTATGACTATGGTGAGCTGGAGGGGCGAAAATATATAGCGATGCAGTATGTTCAGGGCCAAACCCTTTCCAGGATCATTGACAAGAAAAAAAGACTGAACCTTGAACGGGTCATCAACATCGGCAAACAGATCTGCCGGGGATTAAAATACGCGCATGAGCAAAACGTGATCCACAGGGATGTAAAAACCGGCAACATCATGGTTGATCCGGAAGACAAGGCATTCCTTTCCGATTTCGGCATCGCCAGAAGTCCCGGATCCACACGCCTCACCACTACGGGGATGGCCGTCGGCACCCCTGAATACATGTCTCCGGAACAGTGTGAAGGAAAGCCCCTGGATAATCAGTGCGACATCTACAGCCTGGGAATCGTCCTCTTTGAAATGGTTACCGGAAAGCCTCCTTTCTTGGCGGACAATCCCCTTGCGGTAGCCTATAAACAGGTGCACGAGACGCCTCCCCTTTTGTCCAAACTACGCTCCAAAGTTCCCCAGACTCTTGAGTTGCTCATAGCCAAGTGCCTTAAAAAAGATAAACGGGAACGGTATAAAAACGCTGACGAGCTTTTGAGGGACATGGACGCTGTCAGCAAGGCCGCCGTCCGGCATAAAATAACCCTGGGAACTCTTATTAAGCCCCACAAGACCAGGGAAAAGAGGATCACGGACAGAAGAGACCTGGAACGCAGGGACTCCGTACTCAACCTCGCCCTGCCCTGGATATACCTGACAGCAGCGGTGTCCATTGTGCTGGCAAACATGCTTATGTTTAAACCCGGCGCCATTCAATCCGGGGACGGCCGGAGCCTGTCATGGCTCATTCCCACACAGATTAAAGCGCAACCCGTGATACCATCTCCCCTGCAGATTCCGGAGCCGGACGTGCTGTTCGACGGCAAGGAACATACCATCTGGCCTGTGCTCACTGCCGGCACCAGGTCAAGGGACCTGCAAGCTTCCTTTAACGGCCGGAAACTGATTAACGGAATCAGCATACATGTCCGTCCCTCTTCCGAGGATCCCGCTGTGCCGACAGGAAATCCATTGGCGTCCAAGTTCAGCCTTATTTCTGAGGGAAGACAGGTGGGAGCGTTTATTCTTCTAGACCAGGACGGGCCCCAGTTTTTTGACATCAAGCCGTTTATTTCCCGAAAAATTGTTCTTCGGTTTTCCCATAACCGAAACACGTCCCGGGCAGAGACTGCGCTCCCCTCCGCTCTGAATTTGAGCGAAGTGAAATTCCTCGGCATCCCGTACCGACAATAGAGAATACATACCGTCAACAGACGGCATGGGCAATCTTTTTTTGGGTCTGCATACATTTGAAAGAATACTGTCCCGGGGGATGCCGGTTCCCGTGATGAACGGCCGAAAAGTTTTTATTCGAATTTGCCGGGTGCCGGAGATTTAACTATTACTTTCTAACCATGCAAAAAAACCGCAGACAAATCGGCGAGGAAGGAGAAATGGAAGCGCTGAAACAACTGGAAAAAATAGGTTACCGCCTGCGGCATAAAAATTTCCGCACCCGGCGCGGGGAAATAGACCTGGTGATGGACGCGCCGGACGGCACCCTGGTTTTTGTCGAGGTAAAAAGCGACCTCTCCGGTGGCGCCGGAGAACCGGAATCATGGGTTACAGGAAAAAAAATCCGGCAAATCCAGAGAACCGCCCAGGCATATTGCGCGGAATACCGCATGCCGGCCAACGACATGCGCTTTGACGTGGTCAGCGTAAACATGGCCCGCCGGCAGCGGAACATCCGTCATATTAAAAACGCATTCATACCCGATGCCCAAAGCTACTATTAATTTTTCCCACCATCGCAGCGCTGTCTTCGAAAGAATGAAGAAAATAAATCTTCACCCGGTTACCCCGGAAAAACGTTTCCTGAAAGACATAGCCAGGTTTCTGGAAAACAGCGGCATAATGATTTATCCCACTGATTCGGGATATTCCCTTGGCTGCAGCGCACTTTCAAAAAAAGCCATTCGCCGTTTATACCAGATAAAAAGGCCGTCAAAAAAATATAATATGGCCCTGATGTTCCAGAATTTCAGCCCCATTTCCGAATTCGCCCGTCTGCATAACAACGCTTTCAAATTTATGAAATCATTGGTACCGGGAGCTTACACTTTTATCCTCCCGGCCACCAATCGTGGCAGGAAACTTCTGGAGGTCAAACGTCCGGAAATGGGTATTCGTTTCCCGGACCATCCCTTTCTTTCGGCCCTGCACCAACTTTTTCCCGACCCCATCCTGACCACTTCCGCGCGAGTCCATGACAATGATATTTTCAGCGTGCCTGATGAGATAGAAAAGGTATTCTCGGCCAAGGTTGATCTGGTGGTTGACTGCGGTCCTATTCCCCAGAGACCCACCACAGTCATTTCCCTGATTGACACCGATCCTGTTCTGATAAGGGGAGGCGCGGGCGTGCTGCCTTTTTGATTCTATGAACAAATCTTTGGAGTAATGGAGTAATGGAGTGTTGGAGTACCGGGTTCTTTCACAATCCCACATTACGCCAGTACTCCAAGGAAACTAGTCTAAGGAATTTCTGACTCTTCATGGAAACTTTCACTACCACACCTTACGTCATCCGGGTTCTTGTTTCCCTGCTCATTATACTCGCGGTACATAAACTCTGCAAGTATCTGTCCCTATCCGTGCTGGCAGGTCTGCTTGTCTTAGTGGTATGGACCGGGCAGCCCGTTCAAACCGTTTTGTCCATCTCCTGGATGAAACTATCCTCTGGCAACACCCTGTTCCTGTTGATTACCATCCTTCAGGTAATCTGGCTCAGCACTCAGATGGCTGAGACAGGGATAATGAAGGACCTGACGCATGCTGTGATTAACAGGACTTCCCAGAGGGTATCCATGGCCCTGCTCCCGGCAGTGATAGGACTGCTGCCCATGCCGGGCGGGGCCCTCTTTTCCGCGCCACTGGTCGATGACTGCGATGTTGAAAAAAAACTGGAACCGATCCTGAAAGCCCGGATAAATTACTGGTTCCGTCACATATGGGAATACTGGTGGCCTCTTTATCCAGGAGTCCTGCTGGCAGTTGAGATTTCCGGACTATCAATACTGCAGTTCATGCTTTTACAATTCTCATTATGCCTGCTGTCCATTTGCGCCGGTTATCTTTTCCTGTTAAGAAAAGTTACTCCTCAGGTGACCGGAGCAGGATCAGATGATTCCAGTTCATTGGGAGCTGTTTTCAAGCCATTGCTGCCTATCATCCTGGTCCTGGCAATATACACTGCCATAAAAGTCCTTTTGCCCCAGATTGCGGACTTCAATAAATATCTTCCAATGATGGCGGGTATTCTGGTGGCCCAAATCGTTCTGCAAGTTCAGAGACCGCTTATTCCTGTTTCCTGGAGACGAATCATCCTTTCAAAAACCGCCCTTAACATGGTGTTTCTGATTTCCCTGGTTCTGATATACGGCGCTTTTGTGGACTCGCGCCTGCCCGATGGAACGCCCCTCATGTCTCACATGAGAAGTGAATTGAGTTCGTGGGGAGTGCCGTTGTTCTTCATCATCATGCTTATACCTTTCATATGCGGCCTGACCACGGGGGTCGCGGTGGGGATGGTGGGGGCCAGCTTTCCCATTGTCATGAGCCTCATCAGCCCGGACCCTGGTTTCAGGGAACTGGCATCCACAGTACTTCTAGCCTACGGGTCAGGGTACATCGGCATGATACTGTCACCCGTGCATATATGCCTGATAGTGACAAACCAGCACTTCAAGACCGGCATGCCGGAGAGTATCCTCAAGTTGATTAAGCCCTCGTTATTTGTGCTGACGGGTGCGGTGGTCCTGCATATCCTCATCCGGTGAGGACAGAAAAGAGACATCAAAGCCAGGTTATTGGAGAACCTCGTAATTTTTCTCAATCTCCTTTCGGAAAGAGCCGGATATTTCATTCCAGTCAAGCACGTCAACTTTAAACGGCAGTCGGGACTCTGAAAATTCTGTCCTCATCAGCGCCATGGTTCTGCTGGGAATCGGCTCTGTGTCCATCACAGCCAGATCGAGATCAGCCTGCTTTTTTACCGAAGACTGAACCCGGGAACCGAAAACAACCACTTTTACATCTGGAATATAGCTGGCAAGAATCCGCTTGACTGTTTCGAGGTGTTTTTCGGTAACATTAATCACTGTTTCTGTTCTTCAACTCTTTTAGAAGTTTTTTAACGTCATCGAAAAAAACCACAGCCGACTTGTACACGCTTTCAGCTTTTTTATCGTCATATGTATGCGAAGTGATATTGCGCTGATCCCTGTATTCCAACCAGACCTCCACATCTGCAATAATACCCCGTTCAGCGCCTTCCCTCATCAAATCGGGAAAGGAGAGCCTGTCAATTTCTGAAGGATTTGGGGATTCATGTTCTAATGTCCTCTTTAGCATTTTCCAGGCTAGTTCATAGGTACATTCAAAACGTTGAATAACAGCGTCCCTTAATTCTTTATCTCCCGGCACCTCCCTAGTTCTGACTATGGCCCGTTCGAGGCTATTAATAGCTTTTTGCAGAGAATCCAATAAAATAGGCATGTCTTCATTTCAGGCCTGGTTACCTAGTGAAGATTAAATATAAAAACTATTCCGCTTTCTTTTTTTTAATGAACTAGCCTTTCATAGAATTATCATCCATCCATCTTCTTTTCCACCCACTCCGTCAGTTCTTTTACTGCCGCTACTGACGTGTCAAAGGCCGCCCTTTCTTTTTCATCCAGTTCAACTTCAATCACCTTCTCCACTCCCGCTGCGCCCAGGACAACCGGAACACCGCAGTACAGGCCGCTCACACCGTACTCCCCATTCAGCATGGCGGCACAGGTGAGGATCCGTTTGCTGTCCTTCAAATAAGCTTCCGCCATCTTCACCGCTGACAGTCCCGGGCTATAGAACGCGGAACCGGTCTTCAGCAGTTTCACTATTTCACCTCCGGACTTGGCGGTACGCGCCGCAATGGCCTCCAGCTTTTCCGCCGGCAGCAGCTGGACGGCCGGTATCCCTCCTACTGTGGCATAACGGATAAGCGGCACCATGGTATCCCCGTGCCCCCCCATGACCAGGCAGGTCACGTCCGCGGCCGCCACCCCTAGTTCCTGGGCTATCAGGCTGGCAAATCGGGAAGAGTCCAGCACACCGGCCATGCCCACCACCCTCTGGTGCGGGAACCCGGTCACGTTTCGCATGGCATACACCATGGCGTCTAAAGGATTTGTTACCACAATCACAAAAGCCTCGGGGGCCCTGTCCCTAATATGCCCGCCAACTTTTTCAATTATCCCGAAGTTCACATCCAGCAAATCATCCCGGCTCATACCCGGTTTCCTGGGCAGCCCGGCTGTCACTATCACCACATCGGCCCCGGTAATGTCCTGGTAGTCATTTGATCCCGTCAGGCTGCTCGAGGTTGGAATGATCGGCGCGCCATGGGCGATGTCCAGGCTTTTGCCCTGGGGGACACCCTCGACGATGTCTACCGTGACCACATCACCCAGTTCCTTCTGCGCTGCCAGCAGCGCCATGGTCCCGCCTATCTGCCCGGCGCCTATGAGAGCTATTTTTTTTCTCGGCATAGTATGTTTCTCCTATGTAAAACGGTGGCCTTAAAAGAAGCTTTGCCCTGTCATTCCCTGCGAAGGCAGGGAATCTCCCAGCTCTGATGTGACTAAATCAGGTGATAAGCACCTCATCGGAAATGGGAGATATTCCTCCGGAGCCTGCCTCCAACGAAGGCGGGAATCGGAAGATGAAAGTTTGTTAGAACTTTTTAGACCACTTCTAGATAATTTGAATACTTTACTTGTGAAATCTTTCATATTTTTATTACAAAGGGCATACTCCGGGGTTAAACTTGAAGTAGGGCCTTACCCCTAACACCTTGCGCCGACGGATTAGGGGAGATATGCGCTATGAACCTCCTTGCCAGGAGTTCATACTGCATCACTGCAACTCGCTGAACTCATTGCACCTCAAATGCTCCAATATCGACCGGACCATTTCGCGGTTGATTGTATATGTCCTTCTCGGGCGCGCCATCACTTGTTCCTTTATCAACGCAGCAATCTCCTGAAATCAACTCAATACCGTCAGATCCTATAACTGGATGACCAGCTTGATTTAAAGAGTCCGTTTGTATGCTTCCTGAATAACCCCAAAATTCTGCTACGTCAGGATCAGTTTCATGCAAATCTATTCTGCAATTATATAAATGAAGAGGCCTTTCCACCCAAATTTGATTAGCTCTGTGATTTGTATGGCCAGATATATTGCCTGTGAATATACAGTTTTTCAAGACCAAGTCTGGCCCTCCTCCCCACAGATAAATAGCACTCCCGAATCGTTCTGAAATGTTTGAGGAAAAAGTGCAATTAATAATACTAGTTGAATTCTCAACCATTGCACTGGAAGTAGCCGAGTAACCACCTCCCGCGGAAAGTTCTTCCCCATGGATGAGAACATTCTGGTGGAATACACAGTTTATGATTTCAGGTGAGCCATAATAATTAGCAACGCCCGCACCATCGGATACCGCATAGTTGTCCTGAAAAATGCAGTTGCTTATTGTTGGAGATACAAATTCCGGTATGAACAGGCCGCCGCCACGGCCCAGATGGGCATTATCTCCGTGCTGACTGGTTAAATTAGCGTTGCCAAAACTAATCTTGAATCCATTAACGAGCGCGTTATCAGCCGCGGTCACCACGGTGTAGGAGTTGTCCGAGGTGTCTCCTTCCGCACCAATGTCCCCGCTGAGAAGGGTTAGCTTTAGGTTGAGAAGAAGGTTGCGCTCGTCAATTGACGGTTCGCGGTCAAATCCGCCGTACCAGGACACCCCGTCTACCATCCGGAAAGTGGCTAATCTATCAATAACGGAGCTGGGTTTGTATATACCCTTTGCGACCCATATTTCCTGACCGGAAACGGCAGCCGCGATGGCGGTCTGAAAGTTGATATAGGCATCTTCCCAGGAAGTCCCTGTTCCGGCCCCACCGGCATCATCGTCAACAAAAATCACATTGGACCTTCTGTAGATGGTGATGGATGTTGAATCACGGTTGCCGGCGTTGTCGGTCCCTGTCCTGGTCACCGTGTTTGGCCCATCGGCAATCCCTTCGGTCAGTTGGCTAGTTTGAACAGCCCCATCCACTGTCCAGGATATGGTAATACTTGAGTTGCTGGTAACATAGCGGTTATGGGGGCTGGTTATAGCGATGACAGGAGGCTGCGTATCCAGAATAATGGTAATGGAAGTAGCGCCCACGTTTCCGGCGGTGTCGGTTGAGGATCTGGTTATCGTATTTAGTCCTTCATTCAGGTCCTGAGTAGTCTGTGCAGTCTGATTGGCCCCGTCCACGGTCCAGTTAATAACTACCGGACTCTGGTTCGTCAGGTAGTTGTCAACAGGCGTAGTGATAACGACTACCGGGGCCACTGTATCCAGCGTAACCGTTATGGAAGCAGTACCCTCGTTACCTGCGGCGTCAGTGTTTGACCGGGTGACTGTATTTAAACCATCTGCCAGGATTTCAGTAAGTTCGGAGGTCTGGGGCACGTTATTAACCGTCCAGGAGACAGCAATAGTAGCCTGGTTAGTTATAAAGTTATTACCGGGAGAGGTAATGGTGACCACCGGGGCTTCTGTGTCCACGGTGACGGTGCGGGAGACCTCTGCGGACCAGTTGCCGGCAGCGTCCCGCTCAATTACGGCCAGAGTATAATCGCCGTCTGCCAATGCGTTGGAAGCCGTGAATGAAGCGTCTGTGGTCTCCTGGCTGAAAGCGGAATCAAATCCAGCGCCATTCATCTTATACCTGAACACACCACTGCCACCCCCTGTTTGCCAGGTCCAGGTGGGGGTCTGATCCAGAGTGTATCTTTCCGTGCTCGTACCGTCATCAAACAACGGAGCCGGTGAAGCCGAATAGTCCACGGTCACTGTGTGGACTGTGCTGTCTGACCAGTTGCCTGCCAGGTCCCTTTCCCTGACAAACAGAGTATAATCGCCCTCGGCCAAATCTGTATCATGAGTATAGGAGGTGGCAGTAGCCTCAGGGCTGAACAGACCGTCGTCCAGCTTGTACTGATAAAAGCCGCTGGCGTCCGCACTGCCTCCGGAACTCCAGTTCCAGGATGGCCTGGTACTGTTGGTCGGGGTGGTGCCGGAGACCCCCGGCGGGCCTGGGGGCTCGGTGTCCAGGGTGATACGGACGGAATCGCTGGACCTGGCCGCGGAATTAGAAGAGTCTATGATGAGCAGGTTCACGCCTTCCAGAAGATTGAAATCTCGCGTGGCGGTCTGGCCGTCCAGGTTATAGGAGACGGTTAAAGGGGTGGTGTTTACCAGGGTGTCCTGCGATGGTGAGGTAATAACAACCGTACCCGGGTTTACTATCTCCACATTCAGGGTGGCTGCGGATGTGTTTCCCTCGCTGTCCCCGGCTTCAAACCTGGCAGTGTACATACCCGTATGGTCATAAGTATGCGCCATGTTATGAGAAAAGTCCAGATGGCTGGAAAAATCAGAAACCGAGTCGTCCCACAGGCCGTCGCCATCCAGGTCCCATTTAAACAGCACAAGCTCGCCGTAGGCCTGGGTTATCCGTACGGTAAAATCCACTTCCGCATTCACAATGCTGAAGGTTTCTCCTCCCGGTTCAATGACCGGGGCGTCAAGGTTGACAACGACCGTGCAGACACTGCTGAGCGACTGGTCCGCCAGGCTGGAAGCTGCGATTACGGCCAAGCCGGAATCCAGCGGCGTTACCACACCCGCGGCTGATACAGCCGCGACCTTATCGTTGCTACTGTTCCAGTTCACTAGTCCCTCATACCCGGCGGGATCAGTGGTCACAGTCAAGTTCCCCGTATCACCCCCGGCGAAGAGGTTCAGGGAACCAGGGGACACGGTTATGCCTGCCAGGGCAAGCCCGGTATCCAGAAGTACCATTACTAAGGCGGAATCAACCAGGGCCCCTGAAGCAGCCGTTATTACGCATTGCCCCACGGCCACGGCAGTGACAGTACCCTGGGCAGTAACAATAGCCGTGTTCGGATCGCTGCTGCTCCAGGTCACGGTCTGGTCTGATGAGGAGGGCAGGACCTTTGCCGTTACTCCCCCGGTCCCCCCGCCTACATAAAGGGTGAGGGACTGAGGGGCCACTTCCACTTTGGCGTCAATGTTCAGACTGTTGTTTACAAACTGGTATGAATAAATCTGTTCGGCTATCACCGTTCCGGAAGCGTTATACTGGACCACCTTTAATTCCAGGTCTGCTTTCCTGATGGTGCCTTTCCAGGG
>JBHPJW010000043.1:0-20907 GCA_042567505.1 Fibrobacterota bacterium | reverse complement strand
CAAGGTAAAAATTACTATTTAAACGTATTTATATAAGGTTAAAATAACATAATTATAAAATTGAAACAAGGTAAAATTTACGGCAGGATATTCAACGCCGTCGACAGATTGGATGAGGAATAGATTCCCTGCCGGAGTTTATCTCGAGCGGAGTCGAGAGGCAGGGAATGACAGGGTAAAGCTGCTTTTGAGACCACCTCTTCGTTTTTAATGGAATCAAAGGCTATTTCATTAAAATTGCTTTCTTAGTGACTTCCACAGGTCCGGCCTTCAGGGTGGAGTAATAGGTCCCCGCCGGAAAATGCTGAGTGTTCCATACAGCCGTATAGTTCCCGGCGGACATGGAACTGTTGACCAGGGTCTTCACATGCCGGCCCAGAGAATTATACACGTCCAGGCTTACCAAGCCATGTTTGGGAAGAGAATAATTGATATTGATAACATTTTCCGACCGTGAAATATTCTGCTGGAACCTCAGGCTCTGTTGAAAGGCCCAGGTGTTGTGAACGGGGCCTCCTGTCCTTACGTACTCCAGGGCCCCCATGTCCGGCGCATCCTCCCATCTCTTGGGCTGTCCCAACTGGTGGCTGACGTACTCGTATTCAAGGGGCTGGAATCCGTCGAGGCCGGTCACATCAACGCCTCCGTTTAAAGCCGGGGAATCATCCTGAAGCCTGAAGTCCTGCGCGTCGAAATCCACAAAGCCGGGATCAGAGCCCGTGACGTTTCCGCCCTCGTCGCTGAAACCGCTTCCGGGATCGTATCCGGACACAAACCAGTTGTTGTAGGCGTTCATGCTGCCCGCGTTGCCCAGTATACGCGGAGTGCCCCGGGAAGCGTACACGATGTTGTTGACGAACTCCACATGCTCGTCATCGGTGGAGCCCCGGATGATCATCTCAGTGCCGCTGCGGGTGGTGATGCAGGTGTTGTTATAAAAATAAAGGGTCCCTTTCCGGTATCCCGAGGTGCCGCCGTTGTCTCCCCCGTAATGGACCATGAAATTGTTCCCCGATCCGTCGTCAATGATGATGTTGCCGTATACATGGGTTTCGTGGTAGGCGGGGTCTCCGGCGCGGCCGCCGCTTTCCACCAGGTCCAGCATGCGGTTGGTGGATTCAATCCAATTGTACCGTACCACGGTGCCGGCGGAGCGGTCTTTTAATGAGTTTCCAGAGCAGCCGTCGCACAGAGCGCCGAACCGGTTGTACTGGAACAGGATTCCATTGGAAGACGTGTAATTGTTGTGCTCGTATATACTGCCGACAATGCCATTCTCATAAAAATGGCTGTGCTCCACTACGATGTCCTCGCTGCTGCCGGTTGAGAAAAAGCCGTTTCCGCAGTCCTTGAAAACCATGTTCCGGAAAAGCAGGTGCCTGCCGGTCTCGACATAAACTGCCGACGCGTTGGTCCGGTATTGCCCGCTGCCGCCGCTGGAGGTGGTGTAGGAATTTCCGGGCCGCGCGCTGGTAAGTTCCAGATTTGCTATGACAACATACTGGGGGGTGTTCTGCAGTTTAATGATGCAGCGGTCCTGGTTGTTGTAGGGAACGCCGGGGCGGGCGGAGGCGTTCCGGGCGTCCAGGACCGGGCGCTCTCCGTTGGGGCCCAACACACCCATAATTACGAGGGGATTGTTCTCGCTCCCGGAATTATTTATAGCGAATTTCTCCCGGTATGGATCTGAGCGGTAGTAAATCAAAACGGTGTCCCCGCCGCTGATATCCTCCCAGGGAACGTCATTTACATTGCTCAAAGATTTGCCGGGCCCTACTTCATATAGGTCTGCCCAGGCCGGTGAGGTAATAAGGGTGCAAAAACTGAACAATAAACAGCTTAAAAACCATAAACGGAATTTTATCATTTTTCGCCTCCTTGGTAACTATTACACTTTATTAATATAGGGCATAATTCTGGGTTTCGCTGTTCATTTGAATGGTACCAATGTGTTTTTTTTCTTTTATGGAAAAAAAAATGTAATTAACACAATTTTATTTACTGTTCAGGCAATGAGGACCGTTGACTTCCATACTGTTTCTTTGTCGTTCCTGACCCTGGTCAGGCTTTGCAGGAAAGAGAATTTTCGGGATTGTGACACTGTGGCACATGCGGAAAATTCCAGGTAATCAAGATTGACAATAAAAAAGTGGCTTTTTAGGCCACTTTTCTATATGAATTTGGGCTTTACGCCGGCTATTTCATTAAGATCGCCTTTTTGGTGATTTCCACCGGTCCGGCCTTCAAGGTGGAGTAGTACGTTCCCGCCGGAAAACTCTGTGTGTTCCAGACAGCCGTGTAGTCTCCTGCGGCCTTGGAACCGCTTACCAGGGTCCTCACATGCCGGCCGAGGGAATTGAAAACGTCCAGGCTTATGACCCCTGCTTTGGGCAGGGAATAGTTGATGTTGATGACGTTATCTGATCTGGTGACATTCTGCCCGTATCGCAGGCTCTGGTCGTATGCCCAGGAGTTATGCACGGGGCCTCCTCCGGTAACGAACTCAAAAGCTCCCATGTCCCATTCCCCTTCCCACACCTTGGGGCCACCCAGCTGATGGCTGATGTACTCGTATTCAACGGGCAGGAACCCGTCTTCGTTGGTAATATCCATGCCTCCGTTCAGGGCTGGTGAGGTGCTTTCCAGTCTGAAGTCCTGGTTATCGAAATCCACGAAGCCGGGATCACTTCCCGTGATGTTTCCGCCCTCGTCGCTGAAACCGCTTCCGGGATCGTATCCGGACACAAACCAGTTGTTGTAGGCGTTCATGCTGCCGGCGTTGCCCAGGATGCGCGGTGTGCCATTGGAAGCGTATACGATGTTGTTGACGAACTCCACATGCTCGTCATCGGTGGAGCCCCGGATGATCATTTCAGTGCCGCTGCGGGTTGTGATGCAGGTGTTGTTGTAAAAATAAAGAGTGCCTTTCCGGTATCCGTCAGTTCCGCCGTTGTCTCCCCCGTAGTGGACCATGAAATTGTTTCCCGAACCGTCGTCGATGATAACATTACCGTACACGTGGGTCTGGTGGTAATCGGGGTCGCCGGAGCGTCCGCCGCTTTCCACCAGGTCCAGCATGCGGTTGGTGGACTCAACCCAGTTGTACCGTATGACGGTTCCTGCGGAGCGATCCTTCAATGAGTTGCCAGAGCATCCGTCGCACAGGGCGCCGAACCGGTTGTACTGGAACAGGATTCCATCCGTGGAGGTATAGTTGTTGTGCTCATATATGCTGCCCACGATTCCATTTTCATAATAATGGTTGTGCTCCAGGACTACGTCGGAAGTGCTGCCCGCTGTGAAAAAGCCGTTTCCGCTGTTGTGGAACACATTATTGCGGAAGAGCATATGGCTGCCGTTCTGCACATAAATACATGAGGCGTTGGTGCGGTATGATCCCCGGTTCCCGCTGGAATTAGTGTAATTGCTGCCGGGCCGGGCGCTGGTCAACCGCAGGTTGGCGATTACAATGTAGGAGGCGTTGTTCTCAATTTTAATAATATTCCGGTCCTCGTTCTCATGGGGATTGGTGCGCCGGGTGGTGGCGTCCCGGGCGTCCAGAATAGGGCGTTCTCCGTTGGGTCCCAGCACACCCATGACCACGATGGGACTGTTTTCTGTTCCTGTACGGACAATAGCGAATTTCTCCCGGTATGGCTCCTCACGGTAGTAAATTAACACCGTGTCCCCGGCAGCGATATCTTCCCAGGCGACGTCATTTACGTTAGTATTGGATTTGCCTGGCCCTACCTCATAAAGATCCGCCCAGGCAGGCGAGATAAAAAGAGCGAAAAAAACCAGTAAAACGCAGCTAAAAAACCATTGACGGAATTTTAACATTTTCAGCCTCCTTGATATAAATAACACTTTAATAATATAGGGCATAAATTTTGGTTTTGCTGTCCATTTATTGGGTCAAATTTGTTTTTTTTCGGCAAATAGTGTCCAATTTGTTTTTTATTTGGCATGTAAATTTGCGCATAACACATTTGATGTACTGTTTTAACAATATGGCCGTAAAATACGCTTGTATCTCTCCATTATCGCATAAATTGGGACAAAAAACACTAAAAAAACCAATTAAAAACACGACTTGGTTTCTGGATCTCAGTTCCGGGCATGCTCCGCCCGGCATCACAGACGGGAGAATGACAGGGCGGTAAAGGAAATTTCAGCCGTATTAAACCGATGGGGCCCGGTATCTTTTTATTTCGCAATAATCGCAGGCTTTGTAATTTGCTCTTGCCCGGTCTTTAGAGTGGAGAAATAGGTTCCCGCCGGAAAACCCCGGGCGTTCCAGATGGCGGTGTGGTTTCCTGCCGGCAGGGAACCGCTGGCCAGGGACTTCACATGCCGGCCCATGGAATTGTACACATCCAGGTTTACCGCTCCCCCTCTAGGCAGGGTATAGTTGATATTTATGATGTTGTTGGAGTTGGTAACTTTCTGTTCGAACCGGAGACCCTGGATATAGGCCCAGGTAGTTTTCACTGGTTCTCCAGTCCCGTACTCCAGGGCCCCCATGTCCGGGGCATCAATCCATCTTTTCACCTGCCCCAGTTGGTGGCTGACATATTCGCCCTCAATGGGATGAAATCCGTCCAGGCCAGTCACGTCGACGCCCGCATTCACGGCCGGGGAATTCTCTGTGAGCCTGAAGTCCTGGTTTTCGAAATCTTCAAAACCAGGGTCACTTCCCGTGATGTTATTTCCCGCGTCGTTAAATCCGCTCACACCGGGATCGTAGCCGGACACAAACCAGTTGTTATAGGCATTCATGGTGCCCGCGTTTCCCAGGATGCGCGGAGTTCCCCTGGAGGCGTACACGATGTTGTTCACAAACTCCACGTGTTCGTCATCGGTGGAGCCCCGGATTATCATCTCGGTGCCGGTGCGGGTGGTGATGCAGGTGTTGTTGTAAAAATAAAGGGTGCCCTTGCGGTATGACGGTTCGTTTCCATTATCCCCTCCGTAGTGGACCATGAAATTGTTTCCGGATCCGTCGTCGATGACGATGTTGCCGTACACATGGGTTTCGTAATAGCCGGGATTGGCGTTCTGGCTGCCGCTTTCCACCAGGTCCAGCATGCGGTTGGTGGACTCAATCCAGTTGTACCTGATGACGGTGCCGGCGGAGCGGTCCTTCAACGAATTGCCCGAGCAGTTATCGCACAGGGCGCCGAAGCGGTTGTACTGGAACAGGATTCCGTTGGTAGACGTGTAATTGTTGTGTTCATAGATGCTTCCGATAATCCCGTTCTCGTAAAACTGGCAGTGCTGTATCACCAGGTCCACGGTCCATCTGGCCGAGAAAAACCCGTTTCCGCAGTCCCTGAATATCATGTTGTGGAAAAGCATGTGGCTGCCGCTCTGGACGAACATGGACGAGGCGTTGGTGCGGTATTCGTCCCGTTCTCCGGTGATGGTGAAGTAATAATTGCCGGGCCGGGTGCTGGTTAAATCGAGGTTGGCGAATATCAGGTAGGATGCGTCATTTTCAACCTTGATAATCTGACGGTCCTCATAGTCAATGTAGGGATTGGTGGGACGGGCCACTGCTTCCCGGCCGTCCACCACAGGACGGACTCCATCGGGTCCCAGGACGCCTATCACGGCGATGGGGTGTTCTTCAGTCCCGGAATTATTGATGGACCATTTACTCCGGTAGGGTTCTTCACGATAGTAAATCAATATTGTGTCTCCTGCTGTGACATCCTCCCAGGGGAAGTCGTGTATCTCCGCCAGGGCCTTACCCGGCCCCACTTCATAAATGATTGCCCAGGCCGGTGAAATACACAGGCAAAAAAGGCTTAGGAGAAGGCAGGAAAAAAAACACTTGCAGGATTTTGACATTTTCAGTCTCCTTGGTGAGAATAACACTTATTAAATAATAGGAATTAATAGTTATTTCGCAGTGCAATTATAGTGTCCAATTTGTTTTTTATTAAAAAAAATAAAAAAACCTGTGTATGGCGCAATTTTATCTATTTATCCGGTAACAACAACAGTGTCCGGAAAAAAACAAATAATTTTAGACGGGTTATCCTGTCACAAAAAAATATGCTAAGTCGATATTTTTAAATCCCTTGGGGATAAGGTGAGTGCTTTTAACCTGACAATATTGATATAAGCAACCTTGAAGAACCCTGCCGGAGTATGTCTCAAGTGAAATCGAGAGGCAGGGAATGACAGTGTAAAGCTACTTTTGAGACTCTTATAAATTCAGCCATGCTGAACTAGGATGTTCTTCCGAGCCTTACTTCATGCCGGGGAACAGGACCCGACGGCCTTTTGCCTTTGAGACCTTTCCGTCGACCTTTTTCCCTATCACCCTTCCCAGGATGTCGTATAGATGGTAGGTCCCGGCCTTCAGTTTGTCGTTGTTCCCGGGGGCCCGGTAATCTACACTTACAGCGTATCCGTATTCATAGGCCCCAATGTCCGTGTTCCCGCTGGCGTTGCTTCGTCCCAATGGGAGGGCATTGACCTCGAAACTGGTCGGAGGAACATATTGGACAGGCCAGAGCGGATTGGGAAAGGGATAAGAGCTGAAAGTGCCTGGATCAGAGTTGCCAGCGTTGACCAGGGGACTGTTGGATTCCAGGGTGAAGTCGCCGTTATCTTCATTTACGAACCCGGGGTCATCGCCGATGATGGTTCCTTCCCATTCGCTTGGTATGTTCCTGGAACCGGACTGTACCCAGTTGTTGCTGCCCATTACCTGGCGGCCGTTGGCCCAGTTGGCATTGCCATCGCTAAGTATGTTGGTGTTGCTGGCCCCGGACAGGTTATAGATAACGTTGTTATGCATTTCCAGGGTCTGGGAACCGTCATACATGCGGATTACATCTCCCCGTCCGGGCAGGACAAAAGAATTGTTGACGAAACGGTAACGCCCGTTTGTGTCTCCCGTGCCGTCGCCTCCTATACGGGCGCAGGCCATGCTGCTGCCCACCTGTACGACGCATCCCACTATATCGCTGTCTTCCCGGGCCGTGCCCTGACTGGTGCTGCGGTTGTCGGCGGGGTCTATGCCGATAAGCTCCATGGAATGCAGCGCGGAGGTTCCCACCCAACTGTAGTAAATCTCGTTTCGCTCGGAACGGCTCTTGATGTTGTTTCCGCCGCTGCCGTCATGGAGATAACAGTGCTGCACGCGGAACACTGAACCGGGATGGGAAGATTCGTCAGTCGCCATATATATCTGGTGCGCGGCCGGGCTTCCGTTTCGGCCGCAGCCGTAAATTTCGGTATATTCAACGGTCACGTTGCCAGTGCCCGATCCGTAACCCATGATCCCATCCCTGGGGCAGTCGCGGATTATGCAGTTGCGGATGATCACTTCATCGGAATAGATGCCTATCCCGGCTTTTGACGCTCCTGTCACTTCAAATCCCTGAATGGTGATATAATCGCCCAGGACCTCAAAACCGAACTGGGAGCCGCCGCTTATCACCGGAAGATTGCCGTTTACCGGTATGCCCTTGATGGTTATTCTATTGGAGGCGTTTCCGTCCCTGCTGATGGAGATGCCGCTGGAATAACTCTCGTCCCCGTCCACTTCCACAATATCGCCGGGGCTTAGTTGGCCCACCACGCTTCCCAGGGAACTGTATTGTTTACCCGGCCCCACCTGATAAGTCTCCGCCCAGGCGCTGGAACAAAGCCAGAACAGAAGCGAACCGGCAAGAAAGAAGAGGCCGCCTTTCTTTATTTTATCTGTTTTTCTCGGTTTTGTCATGCTCCCTCCCTTGTAGTATAACATCCCAAACATGGATGCAGCAATTTCAGTTTAATTCAAACTGTGCCGCAACGGGGCCTTTTGTATTAAGGCCCCATATAAGTAATTCAAGGCAGGATCGTTACTTTCTCCAGGAACGATCCTGTCCTTGTTTTACATTCCATTAAATAAAGCCCCGGAACTAATGAGGAAGTGGAAAAAACATGGCTCCGCGCTGAGGCTTTTTCCACCCTCAGGATTTTCCCCTGCAAATTCCAAAGCAATATGTCAAAGTTATTGTCTTGGGGAACATCAATAAGAAGATCCCCCCCCGTAGTTTTGCGTATGGAAAACTTATTCGTATGGATTCTTTTTTCAGTGCTTACGCCTCGGTTCGGGGCGATGGCCTGGGCCAGTTGATAACGAGTTTCCTCGTATACATTGCCGTCATCTGAAAAGCCCAGTTCGCTCCCCGCGTCGGACAACACGCTGGGCACTATGGTTTCCAGCGCCTGGTCAACCTGGCCTTGTTTCCCCATGTCTCTGGCCATGGTCAGATAGAGATGGTCCTGAAAGCCGCGCCGGTAATTGGCCATGCGGAGACAGGAAATCGGGCCGGCGATACCGCGGTCCTGGTCCGGGAACACTTCCTCCTGGCCAGGATACACCAATACGCCATCGCCATTGGCAAATGATCCGCCATTGTCAAAGGTAACTGGGTTCAGCCACACGTTTTGAGTGCGCGATCCATCGCCGCCATACTGGGAATTATGGTTCCAGTGAGTGGCATGCCAGTAGAAATGGACTATGACGTCGTGTTTAAAGGAGGCCCAGGCCGCCATGCGGGCGTCCGTGGGCGGCGTGTCATAAACAAAGGCCCCGGCGCTGGGCCTGCCGCCGTTGTACCACCAGTAGTCGCGCCCCTCTAACCGCTCCTGTTCAGCGATTTCGATGTTGTATCCCCTGGGAGTCGAGCACCATATGTCGATGGCGCCATCCAGATCCTCGGTATAGCTGTGGGTGATGAATATGGGAAGATCGCGCCCCGGGCCCGAATTGCTGTGAATATTATCGGCAATTCTCCTGATCCCATCAAATTCAGAAGAACTCGGCTCATCGGGCATGTACAGGAAAGTGATGAATTTGTCCAGGTTTTGGTTGAGGTAGCTCATCCATTCATCCGATTGGTCCCAGGCGGAACCCTGTGAGTCCCATCCCGATCCCGGGCTGTAAAATGAGCGCGGCGCGATTACATTTCCTACTCCCTCACCTGGGCCGGCGTATCCCTGGTCCCGGGTGAAATCGTCTCCGTCGAACCGCCCTGATGAGCTCTGCATGGAGGAAACGCTATACCGGTTCACCAGTTCTATCCGGTTACGGTGGGCGAAACGGTGATAGCGGTCGGTATAGCTGCTGCCCTGGCGATTACTAACCGAGCCTGAGGTCCAATAGACCATGGCATTCATGCCGTTGGTATCCGGCAGGGTGAAGTCAAAAAGCTCCAGCTGGAGGGGGATATCGTGACTGTTGCCGTCCGTTTCCACGGTTACGGTGCCTTCATAAATACCTGCGGGAAGGTCCCGCTCCGTGTATATATCTATCCAGAGGCCCTGGTTATTGCCGGCGGCCACCTCCAGGGGAAAGCCCCCCCTGCCGGCCCGGGCATTTTCGGGGACCAGCTGCACGGGCTTCCATCCAGTGGGGTCTTCAGGCTCCCCGCCCCTGATTACCCAGCCGGCGCTGGTTGGTTCTGTGACGTTGATATAATTTGTTGAGAACAGGTGGATAGGCCGGTCGACGTAATCAGTGGGATCTTCTCCAGGGGGATTATAGACGATGGAGGCTGTTCCTCCCCTCAAATCCAACCTGGGCAGGCTGGCGGACAGGCTGCTGATATCGGCGTTGGTGGCTTCCACGATTACCTGAAATGCGATAACTTCGTTCCTGGCGCCGAAGATCCTGATACTGTTTCCATCCCATATAAAATTTGAGGGTTTATTGGGACTGTTCAGGTCATCTCGTTCCAGCCTTTCCCCGTCATGTACAGCCCAGATGACTTGGGCACCTGCCTGGGCGGACAGCATCAACGTCATTAAGAAGCAAATCTCAAGGGATATTTTAAAAATACCATGGTTTTTCATAATATCTCCGTTGTGAGGTGGTAATCAGCCGATGTATTAATATATGGCAGAAATCCTGATTGCGCTGTCCATTTGAAGCCAATGATTCCTAACTGTTTTTTTTAAAAACCTAAAATATTGCGCAAAGAGTATATTTTCAGCTGTTTCACAAATTCGAACAGTAAATAATCGGCTAAAATTGCTAATTCAGGAAAAAGCCTAATTTTTCTTAGGATCGGAAAAAAATGCAGACGCCCAAAGAGAACCCATCTAATCGAAGCTTAATTGCCTGTTTTTCTATGATTTTCGCCCTCTCCAAGGAAGACAGACGGCGAATTTTTAGGTGTTTTTTTTGGCAATTACATGCCGGGTGTTCTCAAGGGTCTTTGAAGTCCGCTGTTCATCCAGTAACCGTCCTTTTCCCTCACTCTCCCAGCAGGGCGCGGATGTGGGAGGCGGCCGCGCTGGCCACGCCCTGCACGTTATAGCCCCCCTCCAGGAAGGAGACCAGCCGTCCGTTACAGTATGTTTCGGCAATTTGCATGACTGTCCTGGTCAATTGGAAAAAGCCCTGGTCTGTGATATTAAAGGTCCCCAGCGGATCGTTTTCGCGGCTGTCAAAGCCGGCAGAGACCAGCACCAGTTCCGGTTTGAATGTCTGGGCGGCAGGGATGAGCAGGTCCTGGTAGGCCTTGATGATGTCCGTGTCGCCGCAGCCGCTCGAGAGCGGAGCGTTGATGTTATAACCCAGTCCCGGGCCCTCTCCGCGGCGGGAAGGGTCTCCGGTGCCGGGATAGGCATACCATTCATGGGTTGAAAAAAACAGTACCGTGGGGTCTGAGTAAAACGACCATTCGGTGCCGTTGCCGTGGTGGTAATCCCAGTCTATGATGAGCACTTTTTTTATTCCATGATACTGCTGCGCGTACCTGGCCGCAACCGCGATATTGTTATAGAAGCAGAAACCTTCCCCCTGTCCGGGGCCGTCATAGTTTCCCCCGTTGTCATGGGAATGATGGCCGGGGGGACGTATGGCGCAGAAAGCGTTAGTAAGTGCTCCGGTACATACGTCCCTGACCGCGCCCAGGGCTGAGGCAGCGGCCAGCCGGGCGATTCCGCCTGTGACCGTAAGGCCGTCCACCGAGGATATATGCTGTGACGAATGGACCGCTCTCAGATGTTCGGATTCCCCTGAAACGGGTTCCACATCGCGCAGCTTTTTATCCAGACCGGTTTCTTCCAATTTCTTGCTGATCTGTAGCAATCGTTCCGGGCTTTCGGGATGACCGAATGAAAGGTCATGCTCAAGGAATGCCTTGTTATGCACGTATCCGGTAGTTGGATGTTTCTGGTCGATCATGATTATAAATTAATAAAACTGTAGCGGCGTGCCGGCGGCACGCCATTACAAAGGTTTATTGCTTTTTCATAAATGAAGTAAAAGAGTATTAAGAACCATCATCGCTTTCCTGGGTTCTGAGCATCAGCATTGCCGATTTCTAATGATTTGCTACATTGCCACCTTTATTTCAGACAAAAGGCGGGAATATGACCACTTTACCGGAAAAAATTGAGGAAGCCAGTAAACATATAAAGGGTAGCTATTCCGGATCTCCAAAGATCGGGATCATCCTGGGGTCAGGATTAGGGGCCCTGGTGAATTCCATCAATATTGAGAAGGAGGTTTCTTATGATGATATTCCCCATTTTGTAAAATCCACGGTGGAATTCCATGCCGGTAAATTGATTTTCGGTGAGCTGTCGGGAAAGCCGGTGGTTGCCATGCAGGGCAGGTTTCATTTTTATGAAGGGTATTCCATGGAGGAAATCACCTTTCCGGTCCGGGTCATGAAGGCCCTTGGCGTCGAGACCCTGATAGTGTCCAATGCCTGCGGAGGATTAAATCCTCAGTTTACTCCCGGCGATATTATGCTGATAACCGACCACATCAACCTGCTGGGACAAAATCCGCTCATAGGAAAAAACTTTAACGAACTGGGCCCCAGGTATCCGGATATGAGCGAGCCGTATTGCCGGGAATTCATTAAAAAAGTTATAAAGGGCGGTTTAAAGCAGGGTATTCAGGTCCAGAAAGGAGTGTTTGCCTGCATGACCGGTCCTTCCCTGGAAACCGCCGCTGAATACCGCATGCTCAGGGTCATAGGCGCGGATGTTATTGGCATGTCAACCGTGCCCGAGGTAATAGCCGCCGTTCACGCCGGGCTCAAAGTCCTTGGTTTGAGCGTGATCACTGATTCCTGCCTGCCGGACAACCTTGAACCGGTGGATATCCAGAGGATAATAAAGACGGCGGAAGAGGCCGAACCCAAGTTAGTGGCCCTGATAAAAGAATTCATAAAAGATGTTTAGAGAGCTCGACAAGCGGCAGTCGTTCCCGGATATAGAAAAGAAGATCTCGGATTTGTGGGAGAAGGACAATGCTTTTTCGAAATCCGTGGACCGGAAAGCGGATGATCCGGAGTTCACCTTTTATGACGGTCCTCCCTTTGCCACCGGGCTCCCGCATTACGGGCACCTCCTGGCCGGCACCATAAAGGATATTATCCCGCGCTACTGGACCATGAAGGGTTTTAAGGTGGAAAGGCGGTTCGGCTGGGACTGCCATGGACTGCCCATAGAAAGCCTGATTCAGAATCAGTTAAAACTGGCCGGGATAAAAGAAATCCAGGAATACGGTGAGGACAAGTTTAACGAGGCCTGCCGTGCTTCCGTGCTGAAATACACCAGGGAATGGGAAAGCACGGTAAATAAAATGGGCCGGTGGGTGGATTTTACAAACGACTACAAGACCATGGATCTGACCTTCATGGAATCAGTATGGTGGGTTTTTAAGGAGTGTTTCAACCGGGGGCTGATATACCAGGGCTATAAGGTCCAGCCATACAGCCCGGCCCTGGCCACGCCACTTTCTAATTTTGAGACCAACCAGGGTTACCGGGACCGGCAGGATCCTTCAATCACCCTTACCATGCCGCTTGCAGATGAGGACGCTTCCCTGCTGGTGTGGACAACCACTCCCTGGACACTTCCCAGCAACCTGGCCATAGCCATGGGCGCGGACATCACGTATGTGCTGGTGGAACAGGAAGGGAAAAAATACTGGCTGGCGGAAAGCCGCAAGTCCGAATATTTCGATACTGAAGTTCCCGTGATTGAAAAAAGAAAGGGCAGGGAATTTGAAGGGTGGAAATATGTTCCCCTGATGGAATTCGCTCCGGAAATGTCACCCAAACAATACACGCTCATCATGGCGGATTTTGTGTCTACTGATGACGGGACCGGGGCCGTGCATATAGCGCCTTCCTTTGGAGAGGAAGACTTTGAGATGGGCAGGGAACACGGGCTGGGCCTTTTTGATCCTCTGGACGCCCAGGGAAAATTCACCGATCAGGTTAAAGAGTGGTCCGGCATGGACGCCAAGGAAGCGGACAGGCATATCATTCAGTATCTGAAGGCCAGGGATAGGGTTTTTAAGCTGAGCACCCTTGTTCACAGTTATCCCCACTGTTACCGCACTGACGTTCCCCTGCTTTACCGGGCCCTCAAGACCTGGTTTTTAAGCTTGAGCAAAGAGGTGACCTCTGCAGAGGGAGTCACCAAAACACTTAAACAATGGATGATTGAATGCAATCAGCAGATAAACTGGGTGCCGGAGCACATAAAGGACGGCAGGTTCGGAAAATGGCTGGAGGGCGCCCGTGACTGGAATCTCTCCAGGAACAGGTTCTGGGGCACTCCCATCCCCATCTGGCTGGCTGAGGACGGTGACATGATATGCGTCGGAAGCGTGGCCGAACTGGAGGCGCTCAGCGGCCAAAAAGTGAAAGATCTGCATAAGCACCTGGTGGACGCTGTGATGCTTCGCACCAGCGACGGAAAAACCCATGATTCGCAGGGAAAAGAATACAGGCGTACTCCCGAGGTGCTGGACTGCTGGTTTGAATCAGGGGCCATGCCCTATGCCCAGAAGCATTATCCCTTTGAGAACAAGCAGCAGTTTGAAGGTTCCTTTCCCGCTGATTTTATTGCCGAAGGGCTGGACCAGACCCGGGGGTGGTTCTATACCTTGAATGTGCTGGGGGCGGCCCTGTTCCAGAAACCGGCTTTTAAGAACGTGATAATAAATGGAATCATCCTGGCCGAAAACGGCCAGAAGATGTCCAAGCGGCTGAAGAATTATCCCGATCCCAATGAGCTTATCGAGGAGACCTCGGCGGACGCGGTGCGCCTGTTCATGATCAACTCCGCCGCGGTAAAGGCAGGGGACCTTCGGTTTTCCCGGACCGGGGTATCCGAGATGGTCAGGTCCGTACTCCTGCCGCTCTGGAACGCCCTGAGCCTTTTCGTCACCTATGCCAATGCCGATTCCGGCAAAGGGCAGCTGACCTGGAAACCCGGGGACCGTATAAAGTCTGAAAATGAACTCGACAGGTGGATCCTCTCAGACCTGCAGGTTCTGCTTGAGAATATTCAAACGGAAATGGAGGCTTTCCGTCTGTACAACGTGGTTCCGGCCCTGGTGCAGTTTATTGACGACCTCACCAACTGGTACATACGAAGATCCAGGCGGCGGTTCTGGAAATCGGAAAATGACCGCGACAAGAATTTCGCTTATGCGACCCTGTACAGGGTGCTGGTGGATTTTTCCCAGGTCCTGGCCCCGTTCCTTCCCTTCCTGTCCGAGGAAATATACCAGATCCTGGTTCGGGAAGTGGACTCGGATCAACCTGAATCTGTGCATTTATGCGGATTTCCCATGCCTGAAGAAGAGCTTAAAGACGCGGGCCTGGTGGAGAGGATGGGCCTGGCCCGGGAGGCGGTCAACCTGGGAAGGGCGCTCCGCGCGCAGAAAAACATCAAGAACCGGCAGCCCCTGGCCTCCCTGCACATAGCCGTGGGCAGCCGGGAAAAGAAAGAGCAACTGGCCTGCCTGGAAGATCTGATAAAGGATGAACTGAATGTGAAAACGGTGGACATTTCCCTTGATGAAGCCAGCCTGGTGAGCTTTAAGGCCAAGGCCAATTTCAAGGCCCTGGGGCCGCGCATGGGAAAGACAATGAAAGATGTTGCCAGGAAAGTGAGCGGTTTTTCCCATGATCAGGTAAAGGAACTGCTGGACGGAGGGACCATAGAAATAGAAGAAGGGGCCCTGAAGTCCGATGATATCGTGGTGGTGAGGGAAGTGAGGGAAGGACTGGCGGTGGAGACCGGCGGGGGATTGACGGTAGCGCTGGATACGGTCATTACCGAAGACCTGCTGCACGAAGGACTGGCAAGGGAGTGCGTGAATAAAATCCAGAACCTCAGAAAGGAGTCGGGATTTGCCGTAACGGATAAGATTGTTTTAACAGCGGAGACCCGGGCCCCGGTTTTTAAGGAAACCTTTAAAAAACATGAAAATTTTGTCGTTTCCGAAGTTTTAGCTGATTCTGTGAATTTCACTGAAAATAACCTGGATTCCCAGGCCGTTATAGAATATAATGGGCAGATAATATCGTTTCAGGTCTGCAAAAAGTAGAAGGCCTACGGCATAATTTTGTACTGTGTATGACTATCTGGAAGGACAGGTAACTCATGGCGAAAATGAAGAAAAAAGATCTGCAGTTTTTTGAAAAATTGCTCAATGATAAAAAGGAGACATTGCTCAAAGAGCTGGGATACTTTGAAGACAACAGCATGCGTGTCTCTCCGCGCGACAGTTCCGGGGACCTCTCCGGGGTCTCATACCATCTGGCTGACCAGGCTTCGGAGTCACATGACACGGAACAGGCCTTCCGCCTGGCGAGCCGGGAAGGCAAATACCTCAATTTCCTTGAGCTGGCGCTTCGCAAGGTGAAAGACGGCACCTTCGGTATCTGCGTGTCCTGCCAGAAAATTATCCCCAGGCCCCGCCTGGAGGCCGTACCCACGGCCAAGATGTGCATCGAGTGCAAGACGGCAAAGGAGAACGGGTAGCTCTTTGCGGTTTTAGTCTCCGATATTATCCTTTTTTTATCTACTGCAATATAGGCCGGGCCCAATTATTGTTTCATAATTCACAAACGGTTTTCCTTAAGTATTAGAAGCCGCCGACCTCTTCTTTACAATTTTCACCAGTTTACTTTTTCCCAATCCTTCGATTTCAGGTTTTGGCACGCCTACTTCCTGTATCCAGAATTTCTCATCATTGAACACTTCAACAACAAGTGGTAAATGCCCGTCTTGAGAAAATAACACACCGCCAGGCACTAATTTTGGATATAAATATTTCAAACAAGTGCGCGTGGAAGAGGCGAGATCAACATCCATATAAATGAATACGATATCCTTATTTAAGGAAGGAAGCGAATCTTCAAACCAGCCCTTGTAAAACTCGCAATTATCAATTATTCCGTATTTGGATATGTTAGATTTTACCTCTTCTAATGATCCTTTCCAAATACCTTCCTCATGATAGGGAAGCCCATTTTCCATTAGTTCCTCATTCTTCGGGATGCCTTCAAATGAATCAAACAGGAGAAGTTTTCTTCCCGTTTTTTTTATTACTCTGCTGAATTTAGCCGCGCTTCCTCCTTTATAAGATCCGGCTTCTACGATGCAGCCGGATAATTCGTCCGGAATATCCAGCAGGGCATTTACCATGGTAAGAATTTCATGTTGTGTGTGCTGACAGTTAACATTTGCCGATATCTTGAACAAATGAATGATAAAAGAGAGTCTCTCAAACAATGACAGGTTTGTTCGCCTGCTATATAAAAATGAAATCATGCTAGCGTCGTCTCTTGGATCGTCCAGGAATTTTGCGAGTTCCCAAATGGGTTTTGGGATAATTTTCTTAAGTGTACTTTTAATTTTCATTTAGACTGTAAGTTCTTAAGATTTGTATGAATACGGGTAAAAGTTCAGGGCCCTTCTTCCGTGCTTGGTAATATATTATCGGCAAACGCCCTGGCTACCGCATAGTTTATCCAGGTTCGGAAGTGTCCCCCAGAGTGGTTATTCTCAAAAGGCAGGGCCGGGATATGTTCCTTGACAGAGGAGGCCTTCTCATACCAGTCTGCAAAAGAAACGCCGTTCGAATCTGCCCAGTTTTCAAGCCAGTCATATGCCTTTGAAGGGTCATCGTTAGCGTCTACCCAGCTCACGATAAGCCTGGCCCCGCAGCTGTCAGCTATGTGTTTCAACTCTAGAAAAGCATGTTCCTGTAATTTGGCGACATTTTGCGGGGCGTCTGATTTTCCGGTATCCTTCTGTATGCGTCCCCTGCGAATTTTCCCGAGTATTATTTTTATCCGCTTGCCGATTTCCAACTCATTGGTTACCCATTGCACGGGCTTAAGAAAAGCGCCCCATTTGGGACTGCCCTCCACCAATTGGGAGTGATAATATCCGCTCCGGAAGAGGATGTTATCCATGTTATCATTAGGGCAGCCGAAAAAAAGAATGAAATCCGGCCTGCCTATTTCTTTCATATATCTACGCAAACATAAAGCAGCCTGTTCGCCGCCGTAAGAAGCAAGCCCGAGATTTATTACGCCGTAATCCGGCTCATAATGACCTTCCCGGGTGTTTAGGATAATATCCAGTTGAAATGGATAGGCGGCGTCAGTGGCCGACCCTGTGCCCTGAGTGTAAGAATCGCCGATGGTGTAAACCAAATGCTTGTAATCCTTAAAAGACTCCTGGAAGTTTACCGTGCCCAGCCTGTTCGTGCGTATCTCCTGCTGGTAATCCGTGGTCCGGAAAAAGTGTATATTTGGCTTTAGGCGTGTGCCCAGTTCATCATCATATTGGTAAGCGCCAACGTAGCCGGTAAAGTAAATAGGCGCAAAAAGTTTTAAAAGGACCTCAAGAACACAGAGGGTTATAATAACAATGAGGCCCCAGATAAAAAAAGTTTTCATATTCGATGCCATTTTTTTTTAAAAATAGTAATCCATTTTAATTAAATACCCCATCTTTCGGATACTGTTTTATTCTTTCCTGCCAACTGCAATATAAGCCCAGGTCCAGTCGCTGTTTCTTTTATCGAAAATATTTAGAAACCAGGCGGCTATCTGGATTGCGACGCAAAACACAGGGATAAACGGAATGATTTTAATAATGCTCCGGTTAAAACGGGCCAGGTAACTCACCAATTCAGCAGTAAACGTAACCCAGAAACCGGAGAGTGGGATTATTTCCTCGACCTTAAAATTTGACTTGGTCAGAAGATATTCCAGCCCATACCTGGTATAACGGTAAAAGTCCCTTGGCTTTTCATGCAGATGCCAGAAAAGGGGCGTCCCCACAATTATCGTTCCGTCTTTCTTCAATATCCGATGCGCTTCAGACATGAACATACCCGGCTCTTCCAGATGCTCAAGCACGGCGGATGAAAAGACAACGTCTACAGACTCTGATTTTAGCCCGGTATTATACGCTGTGGCATAAACATCAACCTGATCAGACTCATGCAGGCTGTTAACATGATCTATACCGAAATTCTTGTCACAATGGGGAAGGATGAAGTCCTGGTAAGGTTTGGTCCCGCAGCCTATGTCACAAACCGTTTTCTTTAGGTATTTAGGGAACAGCTTTAAGTAAACGCTTAAGGACAAATGGTGCACCAGTAAGCTATGGTAACGCCAGTTTTTAAATTTCATACAAATGCCTGTGTTTGTTTTTTAAATTCATTGCGCGGTTTGGAAATAGTAAATTCGTTGATAAATAATAGAGTTGAAATGATCATCAACGAGGTCACAGGAAATTTGAACCTGTCTTCGGCAAAAAACATGGAGTGGGATAATAAGAAGACTATTACAGGTAAAGGATATATGATAACCGTTGTTTGAATAGTTCTTCCTTTCCAGATACCCCATATCCCAAATCCCAGGCACCCTATAAAGAGTAAAAAAAATATCAAGTAATACGCGTTGTTTCCAACGGCCAACAGTCTCTGCCACCAGGAAAACCTTTTTCCTTTATTTAATTCAAAACTCTGATAAACTGTTGATCTGTCTTGAAATGATAAATAGCAGAGCTTTTTCAAAAACAAATAAATTGTCTTGAATGGATTCGCTGTAATGAAATCTACCGCTTCCTTTTTAAATATTTTCGAAGACTCGATCTCTCCGAATTTATTGACGGGATGTTCTTTAAAAAAAGAATCTTCTGTGTATCTCCCTGTTGCGCCATTATGGTTGCCAATGTAGAGGTTTATCCCGAAATTCGTAGAAATAAAAACAAGAGCCCCTAATTTTTGGTAATTCCTATAAATCCACGGAGCAAGCAAAATCAGGACTGATAAAAAAAGAACAGAACTGCGTTTAACATATTCCGTCTTTTTGCCATTAACGTACATGCGCAGGTAAACCAATGGCAAAATAAGAATCGAGACAGGCCGGATATAGACGGAACAGGTAAGTGCCAGGGGAACTAAATAAGTATTTATCCTTCTGACATGTAAGGACAGGTAAAAGACAAGAAGCAGAACAAAACTAAAAAGCGTTTCAGACATATATAATGTAGACAGGCTGATTGAGGCGGGATAACAGGCGAATCCCATTCCTCCCCAACAGCTGAGTTTCAAATTTTGAGAATGGTGGTAGACTATTTGAAAAATCAATACAGGAATGAGAGATGATATAAGTATTTGGAATAATTGAATCATGATTGGATGGTTTCCAAATATCTTGAAGATTACAGCAATAAAAAAAGAATAACCAACCGGCCAGTATGCGGTAGCTAGTTTCTGTGCAGGATAGCCTCTTTTCCCTCATATTTTAAAATATACATATAGCATACATCCGAAATATATTTTCAAAATAAAAAACTTGTAAGCATACATCCACTTTGTTGACAATTGTTGACGATTATTTGAATAAAATTCATACCTCTCAAAGGATCCTCTTGGGAATGCCCTTTAATTTCTAAAGGTTCATCTACATTTTACTCAGTAAAACAAGGTTGTAGCAGAATGCAATACATCCAATATTTGCGGCAAAAGTCTTATATGATCTTAAAAGGCACCTTTTCATACCAAACGCACGTTTTAAGGTCGAAATTGAACCTTCAACACCTGCTCTGAAACTTTGCATTTCTTTAAATTCATCTGAATGTTCTTTCAATGCTTGCACTTCAGTACGCATACCTTTTTTAGGGATGCACACCATTTTAATATCTTTCTCAAATTCCAATGTTTTTTCCGGCGATTCATGAAATCCTTTATCACCTGCAAGATATTCCGGATATGCTCCAAATTTTTGCTTATGGTTTTCAATAAGGGGGGAAACCAAGTCTTTGTCCGGCTTTTTAACCTCCATTACCTTATAATCACTTATGAATTTTTCTTCTGTTTGGGCAATCATCACCATATGCCCGAATTCCATTGGCTTTCCTGCTTTGCCCCGCTTAATAAGCTCCGTATGCTCTTCGAAGACACTATAGATTTTTTCTTTTGCTTCCAATTTAATGTCCTGGTTTATCCGCATATCCGCTTGATGCAGAACTTTTTTCGCAATAGGCAGGTAATGCTTTAATTTTTCAGCAGCCACTGACTTCATATTATCCGGAGCCATTGCCATACAGCATTCTGCAACCTCACAGGCTCGCATTACCTGGTCCATCAATAAGTTGTAGTTTTTTCTAATCTTCCGGCGGGCCTTTTTATCCTTTTTATTTGAGTTTCTGCCGATGTAAGTAAAAAGTTTTTTTGCTTTTCTGTCATGAAAACGAAATTCCAAACACAGATAAGGAAACTCTTCCTTGAAGTACCGGATGTTACCCACTAAGGCCCTAAAACAATCCCATAATAAGTGAGAATCAGTAGGGTAATAGACGTTTGTTTCGCACAATGTGGTATCCACTCTTAATTTCTCACCGGTGACCTCTTGCTTATTTATGGCATCTTGAAGGAGCAAATCAATGATCTTCTTCCAGGTTTTTTCTTTGATGAATTTGTTAGCACCGCATAAATAACTGGAATTTGGAAATTTGCCGACAAAACCGGCTCCAATGAAATTTCGGAGTACCTCGTCATGCTCAATCCGTACAATAGTATCTCTCCAAGAGAGCATCTCCACAATA
>JBHPJW010000042.1:0-22325 GCA_042567505.1 Fibrobacterota bacterium | reverse complement strand
TTAAGATCCAGAATTCCTCCTGATCCATTCTTTCCTTCACACTATTCTTGGCTGGAATTTTCTCAACAATTTTAAAAACGCCATCCAGCCTGGCCATTAATTCCCCTTCTGAGGTAGGATGGGGAGGCCCTTCAAGATTAGTATTAGAAATCAAAGGATAAAAAAGGGCTATTACCACTCCATCGGGCTTTAACATTTTGTGCCAGATCTCAAAATATTCGTCCCGCCGTCCCGGGTGAATTGAGCTGAAGCAGGTGTATTCATAGACGATGTCGAAAGACTCTGTGCTTTTTGGTGTTAAATCAAATAAATCAAGTTTTAATACCGATAATTTTGGCTTCATTTCTGCAAATTCACAGAGGGATTCAAAAGCGGTTTGGGCGAAATCAACCGCGATAGTTTCATAGCCCCGTTTTGCCCATTCAGCAGAGTCATGTCCTCGGCCCGCCCCGGGAACCAGCACGCGACCTTCCTTCGGACAGTGGGCGTGCGACAAAAAGTCCAAAAGCGGAGGGGTTGGTTTATTCAGACTCCATTTATCCTGTCCTGTCTGGTAAAGGTTCTCCCAGTATTCCGGCAAATTTTGGGTTAACATCTATGCTACCTTTTTTTGTTGTTGGTGAACCAGTTGTCCGCAAGCCGCGAGAATATCACGCCCTCTGGGTTTTCTTTCAACCAGTGAGAAGTTTGGACTGATAAGAATCTGTTTGAATTTGAGAATTTCTTCCTGAGAAGGGACCGAATAAGAGCCTGATTCAGCCCCATTTAAGGGAATGAGATTAATCTTACATCCTCGCCTGGAAGCGATCCGCTTTAATTCCCTGGCCGCCTGTGGCGTACAGGTTTTGTCTTTAATAAGGATATACTCAAAAGTAAGGCGCTGACCGGTCTTTTTGATATAGTAATCAGCGGCCTTCAGAAGTTCGCCAAGGGGGTAGCGGCGGTTTACCGGCATGAGGTCCGAGCGTACCGCGTTAATACTGCTGTTTAGACTAATGGCCAATTTATATTCAGGCGCTCTTTCAACCCATTTTATAATTCCAGGGACCAGACCGGATGTCGATACCGTGATTTTTTTCTTTGAAAGCCCAAATCCTTTTTCTGAGCTGAAAACTTTACAGGCAGCAGCTACTGTCTCGAGGTTCTGCAGGGGTTCTCCCATGCCCATGAATATGGCGTTGGTCAGTTTCAGGTCCTGTGTTTCAATTAAATATCTGCTTACCAGAAGATACTGTTGCACAATTTCACCGGTGGATAAGTTTCGGCCCAGGCCCATTTTTGCCGTGCTGCAAAATCGGCATCCCATACCGCAGCCTACCTGGGAAGAAAGGCAGATAGAGCGTCTTTTACCGTCCGGAATCATGACACATTCTATCATCATATTGTCCGCTGTTCTGAGGATCCATTTTACCGTTCCATCGTTGGATTTCAGCTCTTGGACAATTTCCAGAGTCTGAAGGATGAATACGGTTTTCAATTTGTCCCTGAAGGTCTTGGGCAGATTTGACATTTCATCAAAATTGGTTATGAAATGTTTGAATATCCATTCTCTCACCTGATCAGCGCGGTATCCAGGCTTGCCCATTTCTCGAAAAGGTTTTTGCCAATCCGAAAATGGTAAGGAGAGAAGGTCCATTTTTTCCATAACTGGGAAAAATTAGAAAAAATCAATGATGTATTCATTTTCCAATACAGAAAAAATAATGATAGCTGTGTGCCGCTGATACTCCGATAAATCTAAATTTTGGCTTGATTTTGAAAAATCTTCCTAATCCAGTAAAAATATTCGCTTCAGCGGGCGAAGTATCGGGTGAAAAGATCCTGGCGCAAGTCCTGATTGAATTAAGATCGCGATTGAAGGTTACTGTTTTTAAGGGTTTGGGCGGGATTGAGTGCGGCCGCGCAGGGCTTAAGTCATTGGTACCTCTAAAAAAATTAGCTGTCAATGGAATCTGGGATGTACTTATCCGGTTTCCTTTTTTTCTGACGGTATATTTGAAAGTAGGTAAGACTATAAAACAATTTCAGCCGGACCTTGTGATTCTGGTTGACTATCCAGGCTTAAATAAACGCTTGTTACGATTATGTAAAAAACAGGGAATTCCGGTTTATTATATCAGTCCGCCGCAGATCTGGGCATATAAAACCAGAAAAACCGGATTGTTTGAGAATGTCCATGTTCAGGTATTATTTATATGGGAAAAGGATAGTTACCGATTGAAAGGCGCCAAGGTATCGGAAGGACACTTCTTCCAAATGCCTGGGAAGGAAAGAACCGGGGAAAAAGCCATATGTATCTGTCCGGGAGGAAGGTTGCCGGTCATTAAAAGAAACCTACCCTTGATGGTAAACCTCATCCGTTCGAGCAAGCTTGATATATTACGGGAAGGAGAACTGATAGTCCTTGTTCCTCCGGAATTGTCCGGGGAAGTTGAAAAGCTTTATGGCAAACTATTGGACAGCTATGGCTGTGAAGTGGCAAGTGACTCCAAGTTGGTGTTTCCCAGGGTGGGATTTGCCATAGCATTTCCCGGCACTATCACTCTGGAACTGGCGCTTTGGGATATTCCTACTCTCGTTTTTGGCAAAATTGACACGTTGACCTATTTGGTTGGGAAACTGCTTCTCAGGTCATGTTGGTTGAGTATTCCCAATATATTATCAGGACAGAACGTATTTCCGGAACTGGTTTCCTGGAGGCCGGGTATATCCCGGGAAACATTTGACTCCCGGTTTCATCTGTTGGAAAAGCAGAGCATTCCGAAGGACAGGTTGAGAGAAGCCCTGGGCCCGGCGGAAGGACAAAAAATTGCTGGGGATAATTGCATGCATTTATTGCGTTTTTATGACAAAAACATGGTTGATGCTTGACTAATTAGGTTTATTATTCACATTAATCCGGATTGGAGGACTGATTTGTATACCGAGGGGCAGGCATACCGGCTCATAGGGTTCCCGGACGAGCTCGAAGCCGACAGCATGGATCTGTTTGTTGAAAAGGTCCGGTTACTTGCAGAAGAAAGCCGCGTTCCTATTCTGGCCGATTTCACAGGCAGGAAAAATTTATACAGCTATGGCATCGGCGCCCTGGTCAATGCTTACAGACTTTGCAATGAAAAAAAAGTTTATTTCGGAATAGTAAACATTGACGGCAATGTTCATTCCATCATAAGGGTAACTGGATTGGACAAGGTGCTGAACATTCTCCCGTCTCTGGCGGATTTTGCGGAACTGGAGCTGGAAGATGGAATAATAGGCATCCGGGTCCCGCCGCTTGAATTTTCCTATGAAGAAAAAGATCTGAACGGCCATAAATTGATTGCCTGCAGGGGGGTCATGAGCGAAGGGAAGATCCTTGATCAGATGATGGAGGAAGTTGAAAGCCTGGATCTGGTAATTTTTGATTTGACCAAACTCAGTTTTATGGACGGGGACTGCCTGGACACATTTACAGATTTTTGCGGGAACATCAAGGTATACGTTTTTGGCGTTAATGATATAGTCGATGAGGAACTCAAGCAGTTCGGACTTGATGAAAAGGTTATCCTGAAATCATCGCTGGAGGAGATTCGGAAAGACCTGGGATTTTAAGGACATGGTAGCGTCATTGCGAGCGAGTCCGCCTTCGCCCTGCAATAATGACAATGAAAATAAAAACAGAACATGAACCTTAATAAAGACATCAATTCTCAAACTGATTTTCTGCGGCGGATCAGGGAGCTCGAAGAAAAGTCGCTCGCCTCCGCGCCGCTTTCGAGGGATGAGCAAATCACCTTGCTGACCCATTATCTGGTAGTAAAGTCCACACGCCTGGATCAGGAATATTCAGGTGACTAATATTCTTTTCATCCTTCCGCACAATTCCGGTGACGTCATCATGGGCCTCTCTGTCCTGTCCCGGGTACGGAAAGCCTGGCCTGACGCGGAAATAGATTATGTAGTGGGAGAAGAATGCAGGGAATTGGTAGAGCACCACCCATATTTGAGGCAGGTATTTGTCATCCCATCCATGGAGATAAAAAAAAACTGGAACGATAGCCGTTTTACAGAAATGCTTGAAGTCACAGAGAGCTTTATATCAGGAATAACCAAATCTAAATACCAGCTATCCATCAATCTCTTTCAGGAACGCTTCGGCGCTCTTATACATGGTTTGACAAATTCGGAAAAAAAGGTGGGTTACACTTTTGAGCAGGGTTCTCACTACAGGGTGGTGAACAGATATATGGAACACCTGTTTGCCACTCCGGTTTCCAGAAAGCATAATCCCTGGCATGTGGTGGATATTTCCCTGCGGGCACTGGACCTGGCTTCACCGCAAGTGCCCGAAGCGGTTTTTCCGCCATTGCCGGAACTGTCGTCCCATTTATCAGAAGAGGCGGCTGACGGCTGGGTCTTTCAGATTGGGTCCGCCTGGATTGGGAAACGCTGGCCGGTGAAGCAGTGGGCGGTGCTGGCCGGACTCATAGTTCCTCATATCAAATCAATTAGTTTTGTGGGCGCCTCGGTGGAACAAAACCTTTATGATGAGCTGATGCAACAGCTGTCCGAGGGCGTTCGTGAGAAATACTCTCACCGCTTCAACAACCTTATTGGTAAGACTTCTCTGCTTGAATCTCTGCATATCATAAAAAAAGCCCGTTGGCTGATTACCGGAGATACCGTTGCTATGCACATGGGCGCGGCTGCTAAAACCAGGACTCTGGCGCTGTTTGGTGCTTCCAATCCAGTAGAGACAGGTCCGTATGGACCAGGGAATTTTGTATTTCAGGCTTCCACAGAGGTTCCCGAGACTCTTCCCTTGAAAAAAACCAACCCGGGTCTGGAAAAAATCAATCCGGAACAGGTTGCAAATTTCCTTCTCAAGGGGAAACTGCCCGAAGGACTGCGGGTATGGGAGACCGTGTGGGATCCGGAAAAGGCGATGCAGGTTTTAATCAATCATAAACAGGAGTGCCATCCTTTTCAGGATAAGGCAGATAGTATGCAAATTGCCCTCTCTCATCGGCAGGAGAGGAATAAAAAAGCCCTTTTAACCGAAACCGTTGCTGCTTCATTCCATCAGCTTGACAAGTGCATGCTCAATCCAGGCAAACAGGATCTTCTGAAATTGGAAGGACTGGATCACAAACTGGAGGAAGAGACCCGCAGTAGTGTCATCTGGGAAGCATACCGGGTTGCCATAAATGGCCTGTCCCTGGATAATATAAGGGGTTATCTAAGGGCCCGGAAAGCCCGAATGGTTCAAGCCCTGGAAGAGGAAGCAACGCTGGGTTTGGCACGGGAGTGAGGATTCCGCTTTATTAGAATTCGAAGTGACGGAAACTCCGTGCCAATGCTCTTGTTCTTCCACTCCCCACGCCTTACTCCTCACTCTTCCCTTCTAATCACAATAAATTCCGTGGCCAAGACCGATATCAGACAGTATCCCAGAAAGAAAAAAAAGCCCTTTTCTAAAATTGCTTTGAACACCTGCATGGAAGCTGAAGCAAGGTAGGCCAGGAAAACCGCCACCACAAAAACATCGGCCATTGACCATTTTCCAATGCGCCTGATTACAGCCAGAAGGATGGATTTTGTCCTTGATGTCCCCGGCAGCAGCACAACAAGCAGGAGAATGCCCTTTACAAAAGGAACGGTAACGCTGAAAACAAAGATGAGGACAGAAACCAGATAGTTTCCGGTTTCAAACAGATACTTGACTGTGCCGAGTATGCTTCTGGTTTCAGATCCCAGGTTAATGGTGCCGAGCATCGGCATGCTTAAGGACCCCTGGATAGTAAGGACCGGAAGGAAAATACCCGGGATCAACAGCCCGAAGGATATCAGGATGAGTATAAGCGCGAGAATGTTCCACAGGTTTTTCCGCATAACTGCCTGCATAAAATAGAAACCTTTTTGCCGGTGAATGGTGCAGATGCCTTAAGGGCCAGTCTGATAGGTTACAAAAAAACCTCCGGATATAAATCCGGAGGAATTTACAGAAGCTGCGGCATTGCTCCTGATTCTTTTTAAAAATAAATAATAATCACCTAATCAGGCAGAAGTTCTTAAGAGAACTGGAAAAATTACTTGCACTTCTGCCTTTCACATCAACCGGGATTTAATAGACCCGGTTGACGTGAACATGGCATTTGGATTTTTTTCCGCAGCGTCTCTTTGCTATGAAGATACTCAAGTGGTTGGGTCAGGTTTTGAATTTGGTCCACTTCTTATTGCTCCTGGCGCTTTCCAGTAAGGTCTGGATAAAGAGCATGCCGCGGAGGCCGTCATTGACGTTGGGAAAGTCCAGGGCCTTTTTGCCGGGTTTTTTCCCGGTGACAGCTGCGCGTACCGTGTCACCAAAATTCTGGTATATGTTAGCCAGAGCTTCAAAGAAACCCTCTGGATGCCCGGGGGGCAGACGGGTGCCGCTTGCCGCGGCGGAGCTCTTTGAGGCCACATATCCGCTTCCGCGCCGCCAGGTTTGAACAGGGCCGTTTGCTTCCTTTACATACAGATAATTAGGATGTTCCTGGTGCCACTCAAGGCCTTTCTTTTCTCCGTAAATCCAGATCGCCAGGCCGTTTTCCTCGCCAATGGAAACCTGACTCGCGTGGAGGACCCCTCTGGCCCCATTGTTGAACTGTAAGAGCACATTTCCGTCATCGTCCACTTTTCGGCCTTTGACAAAGGTGGTAAGGTCAGCGCAGAGGCGGGTGATTTTCAGTCCCGTCATATATTCCGCCATGTTCTCAGCATGAGTACCGATATCCCCCATGCAGCCGGCGCCCCCACTCTGCTTCGGATCGGTTCTCCATGAGGCCTGCATCTGTCCGGTTTTTTCCAGGGGAGTGGCGAGCCAGTCCTGAGGATAAATCGAAACGACTTTCCGGATTTCACCCAGTTCTCCTTTGCTTATCATTTCCCGGGCCAGTTTGACCATGGGATATCCTGTGTAGTTATGGTTCAAGCCGAATACCAGGCCGGTTTTTTTGACTAGTTTTTGCAGGTCTTTGGCTTCTTTAACGTTAACGGTCATGGGTTTCTCGCACAGAACATGAAAGCCGGCCTTTAAAAAATCTCTGGCTATGGGATAATGCCAGTTGTTGGGAGTTGTTATCACTACAAAATCCACCCTTTCATTCTTGGGCAGTTTTTTTTCTTCTCTAATCATTTCCTTATAGTTGAGATAAGCCCGGCCTGAACTGATATTTAATTCCCTTCCCATCGCCTTGGATTTCTTCGGATCGATATCAAAGGCCCCGGCCACCAACTCTATACCGCCGTCCATCCGGGCGGCTTTTCGGTGGACATCACCGATGAAAGCTCCCGGTCCTCCACCTACCATTCCCATCTTGAGTTTCAACATTTTCTTTCTCCTTTCAGCATTCTCACTGCTGGATTATCAAATAAAATTGTTCTGGATTAAAGGTACTGTGTATTCTGGTTCTGGATAAAAAAAGAAGTAAAGCCTATTCGGTCTTTTCGGTAAAGTAAATAAAACTATATATACATGAATTAAAATTCAAAGTGGAAAAAGGCATGCTTTTCGTTCAGGTTTATACGGATATCGCGTAATATGTTTTTACCCCGGGACAAGTCCGTTATGACCTGGGGTGGGGAATAATTGTTTACGGATCTAAAAAGGACCAAAGATAATGCAGTATTCGGTGTACGCAATTTCCGAAAAATTCCCGCTTTTTCCAAAAAAATCAGCAGAGAGATCGCAATCAGATAATTATCCGGAGTTTGATTAGTATTTTTTATGGCCAATAAATCTTTAGTACTACTCACCGAGTGAATAACAAATTTGTCATAAAGATTCTGGGTATCTTGCTTTTAGGATTGTCAACGACCATGATGATCCCAGTTGTCATTGCCTGGTATTATCAAGAATCTGAGATGATGGGATTTTCAACTTCCCTGATAATTTCCCTTCTTTGCGGCCTTCTGATGGCGAGAACCAAAGTTGGAAATAAAAAACTGCGCCTTAAAAGCAGTATAGTGCTGGTAGTTTTCAGTTGGCTCTTGTTTTCGCTGTTTGGAGGGCTCCCTTTCTATTTCTGTGGGATATTGTCTGTGACAGACTCCGTTTTTGAGACCATGTCGGGATTTACTACCACGGGCGCTACGGTGATAATAGACATCGAAGTCCTGAGCAGAAGCGTGCTGTTCTGGAGGAGTTTTACCCAATGGCTGGGAGGGATGGGAATCATTGTACTCAGTTTGGCCATCATGCCTCTTCTGGGAGCATCGGGAATGGTTCTTTACCGATCGGAGGTCCCTGGCCCGTCCTCAGATAAACTGATGCCCAGGCTACAGGCAACAGCGAAGATTCTCTGGATGGTTTATGTGGTGTTTACTTTTGGTTTGGCGATTTTACTGAAGATATTCGGTATGGGATGGTTTGACGCAGTATGTCATTCTCTGACTACCCTCTCTACCGGAGGGTTTTCAACTAAAAATGCCAGCATCGCGGCCTTTAACAGCGCAGGTATTGAATGGATAATTATCGCCTTCATGTTTATCGGAGGGGCCAATTATTCCCTTCATTACGGATTGTTTGTTTCGGGAAATGTGAAGGGCTTTTTAAAAAACAGGGAATTTGTTGTTTACGGTTTTTTTATTTTCCTTTTTACCCTGGGCATCAGTTTTGACCTGGGCCTGTTCTCCAATACTGAACTGCACATTCGCAAGGCCATGTTTCAGGTGGTGAGTTTTATTACAACCACAGGCTACGTAACCTACGACTATGAATTATGGGGGCCGTTTGCCCAATACATTCTGTTTCTGCTCATGTTCGTGGGCGGTTGCGGCGGTTCAACCGGAGGAGGCATCAAGGTGATTCGCGTGTATGTTACAGTAAAAGTCGCCGTGATTCAAATTGCCCAGGTTCTTCATCCCCATGCGGTCTATTTTATTAAAGTAGGCAAGACGACCATTAAGGAAGAACTAATAGGACGGGTGATGGGATTTGTCGTCCTCTATATAATTTTACTGGGAGCAGCCAGTCTTATTCTCACCTTTTTCGGTCATGACTTTATCACGGCCTTTTCCGCGGTGGCGGCCTGTCTGGGAAATATAGGGCCGGGTTTCGGGGAGGTGGGGGCAGTAGATAATTATTTTATGATTCATGATACCGCAAAGTGGGTTTTGATATTTTGCATGCTTGCGGGCAGACTGGAATTATTTACAGTCATGGTATTTTTTTCCCGCGCCTTCTGGCAGAAGTGACGGCCAGGATTGTTCTGCCGTACCTGCGGGCAGTTGTCTTTGGAGTATTGGAGTGTTGGAAAAATGGGTTTAATCAAATGACGTCTTCCCGCTTCGCTGTACCGGTTGCGCAGCACAGGTCGGCGCGTATTATAAAATTTTATTCCGTAAGCACTCATACTTTTGAACTCAATACTCCAACACTCCAGCACTCCATTATTCCACCCATATACTATATCTTACCGTGAATCCTGACCTTATAACCAAAGTCCGTTCCTTGGTGCGGGAGCCGGTGGGCATACTTGGATTCGGAATCGAGGGGAAGAGTACCTGCGGCTTTCTGCTAAAATGCGGGTTCAGCGCCATAACCATTTTCGATAGTCATGAACCTGAGGAACTGCCCAACGGTATTCATTATGCGGGAGCAGGAGACTGCCTGTCCAGGTTGCCGGAAATAAAGACCCTATTCCGCTCTCCAGGTATACGGGCTGATTCTAATGCTGTTATTGCTTTTAAACAAAGCGGCGGATTACTCTGTTCCCAGACAGAGTTATTTTTTGAACTTGTGCCGCCGGAAGATATTATCGGTGTTACAGGTACTCTTGGCAAGGGAACCTGCTGCAGTATGCTGCATGGGATGTTCAATAAAGCCGGTGGCAGGGCTGTCCTGGGCGGTAATATCGGGACCCCGGTATTGGACTTGCTTGAGACCATGGAATCGGATACCAGTTTTATCCTGGAACTTTCCAGTTTCCAGCTTGGCACCCTGCGCCGCTCACCGGGAACCGCCGTCATACTCAGAACAACCAGCGAGCACATGGATTGGCACCAGTCCCAAAAGGAATACTGGGACCATAAGGCAAATCTTGTCAGATTTCAGGGGAAGAAAGATCACACCGTTTTTTGTGAAGATGCTCCGGGAAGCGCCTGGATCGCCGGGCAAACCAGCGGACAGACGCTTGGCTATGGAGGGAATTCGGAAATCAAAGTTACCAATGAAATGTGGAAATGGATGGACATGACACTGTCGGCAGGTGAACTACTTCTGTCCGGTGGTTTTAACCTGGAAAACCTGGCTGCCGCCGCTGCCGCTGCCCGGAGGGCCGGCATTACTTCTGAAGACATTCTTGCTGCTGCGAAGTCCTTTAAAGGTCTCGAGCATCGTCTGGAACACGCAGGAGGAAAAGCCGGACTGGACTTTTATAATGATTCCTATGCTACCAGGCCTGAAGCCACCATCGGTGCCCTGGAAGCTTTTTCAGGCCGTCCACTTGGCATTATTCTGGGTGGGTCGGAGAAACATGCCGATTTTTCCGGATTAATAAGTAAAATTACCTCGGCTGGAAACATTCGGGGCCTGGCGCTTTTGGGAGAAACATCCGGGCGCATCCAGAAGGAATTCGAAGAAGCGGGACTTAGTGATTCCATCAGGATCCGGATATGCCGGAACCTCACTGAATGCCTGGTGTTCCTTATAAGCGAAGTCCATAAGGGAATAATCCTGCTTTCCCCGGCCTGTGCATCATTCGGACTCTTTGCCAATTATAAGGAAAGAGGGGAGAAGTTTAAGGAACTGGTGAGTGTGATTATCAGGAAACGAATGTAGGAGATTGACAGGGTTGGGCGTCAGGGGTTAAAAATCCGTAATGGTTCTCGTCCTCGTCCCCGAACAGTCAACGGCTATAGTCAGATTACCTGCCTCTAGCTCCTGAATCCTGAAATGCGGTTCCATTAAGAATTACGGTCAACACTGGCGGGCCTAACCGTTAAAGTTTACTTTGCGGTTATAGGCGAAGGATGCGGAAATATTATGAAATATTGGCGATCCCGGAAGAGGCTGATGCCGAGACGATAGAAAAGGCATATTACAAATGCTGCAAATCATACCATCCTGACAAACTCAGTCATCTGGGTGCCGAATTTCAGTCCCTGGCGTCTGCCAAGATGACTTTGATAAATGAAGCCTACCGGATATTGCGCGACCCGGAAAACCGAAAAAAATACAATCAGAATCCAGCTCTTTTTCACTCAAGTGGATTTTTCGCTATCTGCCGTTTCTGCGGCTATTCGTCATGGACATCAGATTACATCGGATTAAAGTCCATAAGCTGCCCTTCCTGCGGCAGGTCATTCGAATCACAGTTGAGAAGCACAGGCCATCATCTGTGGGACGATTTTAAACCATTACTTTATTTTCTGGATTTATCTCATCGGAATCTTAGCGATTTTCAGATTTCCAGCGCTATACAGTTTTTTTATCAAAAATCACCTGTGGTCCTGGACTGCATGCCTGACGGCAAATGGTGCCTTTTCACCCAGTCTAAAGCTATGCACCAGTGCTGGCGTCAGATTCATCCCTCTTGGGTAAAAAAATGGGACAGTGCATTAAATGTCGGATTCTGCATTGTTTCTGATTCCACTATTCCGGTCATGGCCGATATATTTCTCAAACTCATTCATGGGATACAATCTGAATGCTTACCTCAAGCTGTTATTACTCCCACTGACAGAAAGGAAGGGGTGGCCGAGCCAAATACCCTTCTCTTATCGGCTCTGGCCGATAAATGCATAGTGCAGGCCCGGAATATCTGGAGGTCATCCGGGGGTAACCTGTTCGCATGCGATTTCGAGCTTGAACCCGGATGGGAAGAAAGACTTGAACAATTGTTCGCGATGGTGTATGAATCCCGAAGGAAGGAAAGAAAACCCGAGCTCCAAAGCGTCCTCCCGGTGCAGACTTGAATTTATCCTGTCTATCCTGTTATCCAGCAAAAAAAAAAAGCATTTTGATGGTTCCAGCCTTGTAAGGATCTCAATTTGGTTTTTCCTTATAGAGAGAGGGTATGAAACGGAAAATAAAACCGGCAGACTTGGATCAATATTTAAAAAAGCTGAATGAAATGCCGGTTTTTATCTATCTCAAACGGGTGGCCAGGATCCTCTATGATTCATTTCTGGCTTTTCGTACCAACCAGGTGCCGGTGAGGGCCGCCGCTCTTACTTTTACCACTTTGCTGGCCTTTGTGCCTTTTTTTATCATCCTCTCTTCAGCCGCCAGTAAACTGGGATATCTTGAACTTCTTTCAGCTGTCCTGCCGGAGGTTACTGCCTCACTAAACATTACCCTGCCCATTGATAAAATACAGAGAATCATGGAACACGCCCAGAACATTAAAATGGGCCGGCTGGGAGTCGTGGGAAGCATTTTTCTGTTCATTTCGTTTTTGTTGGCCATGAGCAATTTGGAAAAAGCCATGAACATAATCTGGGGAATAAGGAAAAACCGGAACTGGCTCAAGCGGGTCCGGGATTATATACCATTTCTGCTTTTTGTCATTCTCTTTATTCTTTTGATATCCTGGATGCTGGTAAGGTTAAAGATGCACCTGGACCAGATAGTGCAGGGGGCCGTAGGCGTGCAGCTGGATCAGAATCTGCAATTCGGCGGAATCGTCCTCAATATCATGGTCCTTTGCTGGTTCTTTATCGGGGTGCTTTATTACATGATTCCTTTTATCCAGGTAAGGATAAAATCCGCAGTGGTGGGAACTACCTTTGCCACGGTCCTGCTGTTCGCTTTTTTCTATGGAATGATACAAGTGCAGTCTTTACTGTTCACGCGGTATTCGATGCTGTATGGCTCACTTGCCATTTTCCCGCTTATCATGGTAGTGCTCTACATCAGCTGGATAATCATCCTCTACGGAGTGACGCTGACCTACGCCTACCAGAAGGCGAAATTATGATTACTTTATCCTTCATCTTGATTCCGGACCAGTCCCTGCGGGCCTTGGCAAGCAAGCCGGAAGGACTATTTTTTTAAGGCGCCCTTAAGTCAATACCCCGCAGTTATTTTTCCATGGAATACGGGCAAATAATCAAGAACCGAAAATTTTTTTTAAAATACGCGCTCTGAATATTATCATCCTGCACCGAGGCTTGCGAAAAACTCCTTCACCCCGCATCTGCCGTTAAGGAGATAGGAGGTAAGCACGGCGGTGCCGGTCACCGCCATGTCGGCTTTGCCCCTCAGGTAATCGATGTCCGCTTTTTGCGAGATTCCGAAACCAACCGCTATGGGGACAGATGATATTTTTTTCAAATTAGACAGGTAGTCCTCCATGTCATTTGAAAACCGGGTTTGTTTTCCGGTGACGCCTTTACGTGCCACAGCGTAGATAAAGCCGCGGCCGCGTTTGACTATCTGCTCGATCCGTTCACCCGTGTTGGTGGGAGCTACCAGGCGGATCAGGGCCATATCGAGCTTATCACATGCCTCGGCCAATTCACTGTCCTCTTCCGGGGGCAGATCAGGGACAATCAGGCCGCAACCGCCTTCGGCTTTCAGCCTCCGGCAAAACTCCTGTTCTCCGGTTTTGAACACGGTATTGTAGTAGCCCATCATAAGCACTGCAAAAGAGAACCTTTCGGAAGCTTTCTTCATAAAACCAAAGCAGTCAGCCAGCTTCGTTCCTTTGTCCAGGCTCTCCTGATTGGCTTTGAGGAAGAGGGGACCGTCTGCAATGGGCTCAGAAAAGGGAAATTGCATCTCAACCACATCCACACCAGCGGATTCCATTTCCTCCAGAATTTCCCAGTTGGCCTCAAAAGAGGGATAACCGCACACAATGTGGGCCATCAGGGCGATGCCCTTTTCATTCACCCGGCTTCGTATGTGTTCCTCAAGCATGTCCGGCATCAACCCTGTCTTTTAAGAATGCTTTCCAGCCCGGGTCTCCTATGGCGTCGGCAATGGTGAAAATATCCTTGTCGCCGCGTCCGGACATGTTGACCAGCACGGCTTCGCCGGCCGGCATCTGCGCAGCTTCCCTGAGGGCATGGACAAACGCGTGGGCGCTTTCAAGCGCGGGGATAATTCCCTCATGCCGTGTGACCTGTTTCAAGGCGTCAACCACTTCCCCGTCCCTGGCCGCCTCAAACCGCACCCTTCCCAGGTCCTTGAGGTGCGCCAGGATAGGAGATACCCCCATGTAGTCAAGGCCCGCGGCCACTGACCTGGTTTCTGTCATCTGACCCTCATCATCCTGCAGAAACTCCGTCTTGTATCCATGGGCTACTCCGGTGGAGGCTGTGGTCCCCTGCGACAGCCTGGCAGCGTGTTCTCCCATGGACATGCCCTGTCCGCCGGCTTCCACACCCACCAGCTCGACTTCGCGGTCATCCAGAAAGGCCTGAAATATCCCCAGTGCGTTTGAGCCCCCGCCCACACAGGCGTACACCCTGGCAGGGAGTTTTTTAATCATCTGTTTTATACCGGCCTTGGCTTCCAGGCCAATGACGGACTGGAACCAGGCTACCATTTCCGGAAAGGGATGGGGCCCGCAGGCAGTACCCAGCACGTAATGGGTGGTTTCCATGGAATGGGCCCAGTCGCGCAGGGCTTCGCTGATGGCGTCCTTGAGCGTCCTCTGTCCGGTCTTTACCGGTATGACCTCGGCCCCCAACTGTTCCATCCAGAATACATTAGGACGCTGCCGGTTTACGTCCACTTCGCCCATGTAGATGGTGCATTCAAAACCGAACTTGGCTGCCATGGTGGCGGTGGCCACTCCATGCTGACCCGCCCCGGTTTCCGCTATAACCCGTTTTTTTCCCATGCGCTGCACCAGCAGTCCCTGTCCCATCACGTTGTTGGCCTTATGGGCGCCTGTATGGTTCAGGTCCTCGCGTTTGACATAAATCCCTGCTCCTCCGATTTTTTCACTCAGGTTTTTGAGATAAGTTACCGGAGTGGGACGGCCGCAGTACTCATGCAGCAAATCAACATACCCGATCCAGAAATTAGGATCCGATTTGGCTTGACGAAAAGACTCGGTCAGTTCATCAATGGTGGTTTTTAAGATCTCGGGAATGAAGGCTCCGCCGTATTGACCGTAGAAACCGGGTTTTGTGGAATCGATCAGGTTCATGACGGGTTATTCAATTTTAACATTCGCTTCTCTTCACTGGCAAATATAATAAAAGGTGCTAAGTGCAAGCTGAGAAGAAGATACAGCTGAGCTCCCGTTATTTTGGGCAGTCCTGCCATCGGCGGGATGAGCCGGGGCATGCCCTGTTTCGTCTCTTCGGCTGCTCCCGGGGCATGAGGGCGGTCCCTCATGCTTCCAGAGTTACTATCTTCTCATTATGGCAGCAAACCACCCGCAGGTTGTCGATAAAGGGATTAATCTGCTGTATATGCGGGGGGGAGGCTGTGGTATTTCCGATGTAGGACAATGGATCAAGCGTATCAACCGTTACGAAGCCCAACTGCCCGAAATCAGCTTCAGCATAGCCGAAGGCGGGCAGCAGTTCATATACATTTTCTCCCACATCACATCCCATCAGATCCCGCCTGATCTTAAGCGCCGTAAGGTAGTCCACCGCCGGGCTGAAGGTTCCCATAATCAGCCGGTTGACGGGAACGTCATCGCCCTCCGCGCCGGGGCTGGGCCGGGAGCCTGCCCAGAGAGAGTCCACGAGGCAGAGCTGCTGTAGGGGAACGGTTCCCCCGATTAACACATCTGACCGGTTAACAGCCAGCAGGTAGCTGAAATTGGCATGGGAATCGTCAAAAGCAGCGCCGGGGTAGGGCGTGGGACTGAAGGTACCGAAATGGTTTTTCATGGTCAGTGTGAATGATCCGAATTCCTCCCAGTGCCCCTTGTTGGCCCCGATATTTATTAAAATATCCAGGTTGTGTTCAGCTATGTCTTTGATGCAATCGCATTGGGTGATTTGAATTTCGTTCTTAACCGCGGTGGGGATGGACACGGACACCATGCCTCCCAGTTCGATGTCAAAATTGCTCAACACGCAGCCTGCGGGCAGCAGACCTTGCAGAAGAGAGAAATAACTTTCAAGTGACGCGAGTCCGGCATGATGGCTGCCGTAAATGGTGATGTTACCTGCAGACATGCCCAGGTTGACCAGTACATGGCATAGTTTGCCAAGGACCGCGGTCCGCGGTATGTTAGGACCTATTTCATTGAACTTTATTGCCGCTCTGATCTCTGACCAGGGTTTTCCGCCGGTCTGAAAGATGGTCTGCCAGGCTCCTGCCTCAGTATCCGCCTGTGTCAGGGCCATGGCCATGGCGGCCATGCTTTTGTCCACCTCATCCGGATTAACCATGTTGTTCTGCAGAACCAGGTCGACGGGAAAGGCCTTTGTATCAGGCGCTGAGGAAGGGGAAACACATCTGCCGGTTACGGCCGCGACCGCTGCGGCTGCAGATTGCAGGAAGGTTCTGCGGTCTGTCTGCCAGCGCATAGGCCAATACTACCCAATTTGGCAGTCCATGTCAAAGCCTGTCTGCCATGGCCTGTGAACACAAATTCCCTTAATAAAAAAATAGCATCAACTCAACAGCATCGTTTACTCTTTTAATCGAAAATAAAGTAATTCAGTACAAATGAATATAATCAGACTATTCAACTATCTTGTATCTCTTACGAATTTCTTTTCTCGAAAACGCATTGAAGTGCCACCATTCCGACATGATGCCTGTAAAACCGGCCTTTTTCATTACTGTCCTTAAAAGCCTTCTGTTCTCCACCTGATTTTTTTTCAATTTCCCCTGTTTTAAAAACCTGCTTTCATGCCTTGGCTGGGCGAGGTCTCCAAAATGGTCATATTCTGTCCCCATATCAAGCTCTCTTCCGAATTCATCAACTATTGATATATCAACTGCGCAACCGAAATTATGCATGGAGCCGGAATTTGGATTGGCCACGTATCTCTGCAGATCAGTGCCTTCAACTATGGTATAGACCTTTTTTTGAATGCTTCGCGGTCTCAGGCAGTCATAGGTCAATAATGAGTATCCGGGCCTGAGTTTTTCCAGGTATCTCTGGGCAGCCGCCAGTTTGAGAGCGGCGGCTTTCTGCAGGTAGCAGCTGCAGAAATCGCCATAGAGGTCCATTTGCGCGGCATTATTTGCAGTTGAATACTTCAGATTTACCTGAATGACGCTGTCGATTTTTTTAACATTTGACAGACCGGCCTTTATAAGCTTGCGGTCCATTGCGGTAGTATCGGGACATTCTCCTGCACTGACAAATAAGATACACAACAGGGGTATGCACGGCCAGACACGGCGGATGATTACCAGCTCCTTAAAACGTCGTACAGCCACCCTTTTTCCGCTTCAATTATAATTGGACACAAATTGTCGTTTACCCAAGTACTACCTGTTTCCAAAATAGCTTATTAAAAGATTGATAATCCGGCCATTTTTCGCTTCATGAAGGTTTATTAGTAATTGATATGGGCAGAGGGGATGTTTATTTTATGCACGGTAAACAGCAATTTGACTGTGAAAGGAAAAGTTTTTGAAGCTGAGACTTAAAATAACCGGTAGTTGTGTTTTTCTCTGTCTGTCCCTGGCTTTTCCGGACGGCATGTTCCTTGGTACTCAAGAAGATGCCTTGTTTTTAAATTATCAATCCGCCTTTGGCACTGGCACGGTGACTGTTGAACCATGGGCAGGCGTTGCCTCTGAAGGCGGTTTTGACGTCGCGGCCTCCTGGTATTATACCTTTTATGATAACAGATTCGAATACAGAACCATCAGAAGCATTTCGGTTAAGAGCTCTGTCTACCCTCTGAAGGGGATTGAAAATGACTGGTTTGGGCTTTCACTTACGGGATTTGCAAAGCAAACCTATGTCGAGAAATCAGAAAAAAAAGACCGAAGGGTCATTGGAGTGGGTTCTGGTATTTATAAGCGGTTGGACCTGCATAAATTTTTGGCGCTTGTGCCCAGCTTTAGATACTCCTGGTCAAGCTCCCCAATTGCCCTGGAAGAGGAACCAACGGACAACAATGCCAATATTTACTCTATTTCGATACCAGTGCTGTTTTATATTAAATACATGCAACGGAGTTTTATCAGCCTCGGCTATGACTGGGATGATGAGGATACTACCATATTCAGGGTTTCCCTGGGTTACCTTTTCTTATCTTAAGCGCCTCGAACCAGTCACATGAAATCCTCAATGCGTTTGAATCGTTTCAACCTGCTCCGGATTACCCGCCAGTTGTATCCTTCCCTGGCAAGCGTCAGGGTCAGCGGTTCCGGGCCTTCGCGTCTGCCCTTCCTGCAGGATGCCTGCTATCCTATTATAATCGCCGGGCCAGGCGAACCAGGTAGTGATTATTATTATTACCATCACAATAGATAAGACAGTTTTTTTTTACGGTCTTTGAATTTAAAGGGTGATCATTTGACAGCAACGGTAGAGATCGAATTAAAATCTCAGTCTTTGGGATCGATTTCAGGATCGAAATTTCTCAATTGAACAATCCCGAATCCCTTCGCCTCGAGAGTGTCTAGGTAATTTCCCAATCAATCATGTATTTGTGGCATCCAGTCATAGGTCTCTTCGCTACCGCAACCCTTGCTTGATGAACCTCAGGCTTGTAAAACCAATATTGATATTTTCAATAGATTGGGAAAATAATGCCAACGAAACTAAGTTGCGGGTTTTGAGAGGTGGATGAGTTCTAAGGAATGGGTTTTGTTCGGCATGATCCACAAAACCTGCCGGAGCGCGGCGGCCGGTTGGAATCGGATTATTTGCTGGTTTATGATAAACCCAGACTACCGGCCGGGATTTATTTGTCCCTGATTTCCTTAATCAGGCTCAGCGCTTCCGCGATGTTCTTTTTTATCCCGTCAAAATCCCCGTTTTTTACAAGGTCTTTGGTGACGAGCTTTGATCCCATGCCCGCGCAGGTTATGCCTGCCTCAAACCATTCAGTCAGAGACTCCCTGGTAGGCGAGACACCGCCGGTGGGCATGATGGAAGCCCATGGGCAGGGCCCTTTCATGGACTTAACAAATGCGGGGCCTCCCACTTGGCCGCCAGGGAAAATCTTGCATATTTCAACGCCCAGTTCATGAGCCTGGTGGATTTCCGTGGCGCTGCCGCAGCCGGGACTATAGGGGATCTTACGCTTGTTGCACAGCAGGGCCGTTTCCCTGTCCAGCACAGGACCCACGATAAAGTTGGATCCATAGGAGATATATAAGGCGGCCGTGGGGGCGTCAATGATGGATCCCGTCCCCAGTATCACGTCCGGATATTCTTCACGGCAGAACAGTTCCAATGCCTGAAAGACCTCGATGGCCCTGTCGCCCCGGTTAACCATCTCGAGGCAAACGGCCCCTCCCCGGGCGCAGGCCTCCACGATATTCTTTGAGACGTCGATGTCCGGGTTATAAAACACTGGGACCAGGCCTGTCTCTTCCATTTTGGTGAGTACCTGTATTCTGGTAAAACGTGCCATGACTATTCCTCCGTGTTATTTAATAAAGGTAATTGATTTCTTTGGCGTGTTGGAGTAATGGATTCCCTCAATCCTCATTGCTCCGTTACTCCAATAATCATACTCAAATCATTTATAGATCTCTCCTTGGCGGTATTCCGCCCAAGCGGTCTCAAACCAGGGATCAGTATGGGGCAGTGATCGCCGGGGCACCCATTCATGTTCCACTGTTCCGTCTTCCAACGCTCTGGTTTCCAGCACTTGGTCTCTGAATTGCGGATTTTCCTCCATAAACCGCCATTCATCTCCCAGATCCTGGTGGGCCTTTTTCCCGTTTCTGTCCAGCACCAGTGCCGAGCCTCTGCTGCCTACTCCGCTCTGGATGGCGAAGTTTACGGCCTCCAGGTAGACCAGATGGGCAAAGCACAACTGTCTGTTGCGCAGAGCTTCAGCCATTCCCCTTGTGGTTGAAAATGAACAACCCTTGTTTTCCAGCTGTTTCCATTGTTTTCGTGCTTCCGGCAGGGCAGATTGAAGAACTTCCGCCGAGCGAATGTGAGCGCCCGCTTTTGTCATTCTGTTCTGGAATTCATCCCTGACGGCTTGCCAGGAGTTGCCCGCATCTCCGGCTTTTTTCGTCCAATCCAGCACATCTTTTATTCCCTGTTGAGCTTTCAGAGTAAAGGCCTTTTCGTCAAGTGTGCCGTTTTTATACCGGTTGGAAATAAATTCCGAGACTCTGAATCCGGCTACCTGGCCGGAATTCAGGGCAGAACCCCCGGGCCGGTAAACGCCGTGAGTTCCATTTACTTCTCCAATGGGAAACAAGTGGGGGATGTTTATGGATTCCCACCAGAGGTTGCCGGCCAGGCCTCCATTGTTGTGTTGGGCGCAGACAGCGATTTCCAACGGCTCGGCTGTTATATCAATGTTATGATCGGCATAGAGGTCGATGGCTGGCCGGTTCATCTTTTTAAGCCGCTCAACGGGGGTTCCAAACAGCGCACCCGATTTTTCCAGGTATTCACGGGCTTCATGTTCCAGAGAGTCGAAATCGAATTCTTGGCTGTTTTTGCGGAAATCGAGATATACCCTTCGGCCCTTGATAACAGTCTCCAGGTAAACGAGGATGTCCACAAGGGAAGACCCCCCAACCACTTTCCGGGGATCAAAGGGCCACTGGTAGCCTTTGAGGAAAATGGCGCTGTTCATGGCTCCGGCGGACTGGAAGTAGGGGCGCATGAATTCCACTTCCTCACCTTTTTCATCCGCGTCCCGGCTGATGAAGCGGGGAATGACCTGCATGTATGTTCCCGAAACGTTCCAGCGGAACTTGATGGAGGCCAAACCGTATTGGGATTCCGGCAGGCTCTGTGCCGTGGCTCCTGCCTGCAGCGCCAGGCCGATGCCGCCTGTATGTACGTGAGGATAGACGCTGGTTTTATACAAACCCCCGGGGCCCCCGGTACCGAATACCACATTTTCAGCCTGATATATTTCCAGAGAGCGCGTCATGTCTTTCTCATCCCTGTTCACGGCAAGAGCCCCCGCCGCGCGCAGCTTGCCTTCTTCGGTCACGGTGAGAAGGGAGACGACCACTCTGTTTTCATGTACCGGGATGTTTCTTCTCTTAACCTCATTGATAAGCACTTTGCACATTTCTTTTGATGTGTAGGGGCCGAAGGAGGTGGCCCGTTTCAGGGGATCGTGATCAGTTTTATAACCGATGAACTGGCCATACTTGTCGCGCGGGAACTGTACTCCCAGATTGACCAGGTTGAGAAAGGCCCTGCCGGAAAGTCCGGCCTCCACCAGAGCCAGATCGCCGTGCATGCTTCCCCCGGCGAAATAAGCCTGGCTTAGTGCTTCGGGAGAATCATTGTCATTGCTGCACATGCCTATCTTGTAATAGGTCTGCTTGTCGCTGCCCGTGTTGATGGATGTTCCCTTGTCCAGTCCTTCGCTTACGATAATCATATCCTTCATGCCCACCGCAGCCAGTTGCACACCGGCATTTAATCCAGCGGCGCCGCTGCCTATTACCAGAGTGTGGGTTTTATGCAGAGTGTAGCTGATACCTTCCGGTTCCAGCTGTAATGTTTTTGTTTCCATGGTCAATATACCTCCGGGATATTAGAAATGATCAAAAAGTCAGGATGACAGCCGAAAGAGCCTGTTTGCGCCGTAGTAGATCCGCTTGCCGGGGCGGAACCCGATCATATTACAGTCGTTCAAGTGAAAAACCGCCGTCAACCATGACCACTTCACCGGTGGAGTAGGGAAGATCTCCCCGGGCAAAAGCAGCCGCAGCCTTCGCCACGTCTTCAGGAAGCCCCCATCTGGGCTGCACCAGCAGGCCTTCCGCGATGAGCTTGTCGTATTTTTCCTTCACACCTGCGGTCATGTCGGTCTGGATGATGCCCGGCCTTATCTCATAAACAGGTATATCAAACTCTCCCAGGCGCACTGCCCACAGCTTGGTGGCCATGCTGACCCCTGCTTTGGAAAGGCAGTATTCTCCCCGGGCAGGCGAGGCGGTGGTCGCCGAAATGGAAGATATGTTTATGATGCATCCTTTATAATCAGCATCAGCTTTTTTCTGCGCTATCATCCAGTTGGCGGCGGCCTGGGTGAGAAAATAAGGTCCTTTCAGATTGATATCCATAACGAAGTCATAGCTTTCTTCGCCAGCTTCCAGAATATCGGCGCGGACCCTGGGCGCCACGCCCGCATTATTGACAAGTACATGCAAACATCCGAATTCAGCCTGGATGGCCTTCATCATGCTCTCCCGTGATCGGCTGTCGCTGATATCACATTTAAAGAACCTTGCCTTGATACCGGATTTTTCACAAGCC
>JBHPJW010000041.1:0-23787 GCA_042567505.1 Fibrobacterota bacterium | reverse complement strand
AATGAAAGACATCAAAGGAACCAAAACCGAAAAGAATCTTATGGACGCCTTTGCCGGCGAGTCTCAGGCCAGGAATAAGTATACCTATTTCGCTTCCGTGGCCAAAAAGGAGGGATATGAGCAGATATCGGCCCTGTTTCTGGAGACCGCGGAAAATGAGAAAGAACACGCCAAACTCCATTTCAAACATCTGCAGGGAATCGGAAACACCATGGACAACCTGAAGGCCGCGGCCTCAGGGGAGAATTATGAATGGACCGACATGTACCCCAACATGGCCAAGGATGCCAGGGAGGAAGGCTTTGAGGAAATAGCGGTCATGTTTGACGGCATAGGCAAGGTGGAAAAGGAGCATGAACAAAGATATAAGAACCTTCTTAAAAACATCGAAGACGGCGCTGTATTCAAAAAAGACGGCAAGACCTATTGGAAATGCAGAAACTGCGGCCATATTCATGAAGGACCCAGCGCGCTTCAGATATGTCCGGTATGCAAGCACCCGCAGGCGCATTTTGAAGTTAAGGCGGAGAACTACTAGATTTTAGGTTAGAGGTGTGAGGAAAGGAACTGATAGCTATAGACTGTCACGCCGGCCACCGAGCCGGCGTCTTACTAGAGTAACTTTTAACTGAGAATCAATCTAGTAAGATTCCGGCATCCGCCGGAATGACAGCTTCAGCCAATTCTCATTCCTACGGACACTTGATAATCCTCCAAAGGAGTTTTAATTATGAAGAAATACGTATGCGATGCCTGCGGTTGGGTATATGATCCAGAGGCTGGCGATCCGGATAATGGCATTGAACCAGGGACCGCTTTTGATGACCTGCCCGATGACTGGGTTTGCCCAGTCTGCGGTGTAGGCAAAGATGAGTTCAGCGAGGCTGAATAACCGGCAATTACATTTTGACCTCCCAAGGACCAGGCAGTATAAAGGGCCGAATAAAAAAACTGCTTGGTTCCGAGCAATTCAGGGACCAGCTGGATACCCTTGAAAGCTTCCCGCCCTTAAAGACGGTTAATTCCCTTTTCCCGTTCCTGTGCAGTTCTGAAAAGGCCGTTAAATGGCATTCCGTGACAGTCATGGGTATCATGGTTTCCCGGCTGGTGGTGCAGGACTTTGAAAAGGCCCGCAATGTGATGAGGAAACTGATCTGGATGCTCAGTGAGGAGTCGGGAAACATCGGTTGGGGCGCCCCCGAGGCCATGGCCGAAATCATGGCGCGCGACCGGCAGATGGCCCGGGAGTATTCCAGCATCCTGGTTTCTTTCATGATGGAGGAGGGCAACTACCTGGAATTTGAGCCCCTGCAGAAAGGGGTCCTGTGGGGAATCGGCCGTTTGGCCGAAGCGGACGCAAAATTGCTAACTTCCCACGGTGCGGGGGAATACCTTTTGCCATACCTGGAGTCGTCCGACAGCGAAATCAAGGGACTTGCTGTCCGGGCCGCGGGATTATTAAAATTCGAGGGGGCAAGGCGGTATATACAGAAATTGGTTGATGATAAGGAACCGATCGAGATATACGAAAACGGTCGGTTTGTCACTGTTGCGGTTGGGGAGTTGGTGGAGGAATTGTTAAGAGTCCTTGGCTAACACTTCGAAATTCGATATTCATGTACTCTGCGGTTTGATATTTGTTCAGGATGCATTGTCACCATAGCAGCGATACTTGGTCGAAACCGCAGAATATCGAATATCAATAAATAGAACCGCAGAAGTTATTAAGGACAAGGACGAAAAAGAGGACCTATGAAAGCAGTAAAGATAAAGGACAACATCTACTGGGTCGGGGCCATTGACTGGGACCTGAGAAACTTCCACGGCTACCTAACGCAAAAGGGCTCGACCTACAACGCTTACCTGATTGTTGATGACAGGATCACGCTCATTGACACTGTGAAAGTTGGATTTACCGAACAGATGCTGGGCAGGATCTCGGACGTGTGCGACCCCTCTGATATTGATTTTGTTATATCAAACCATGTAGAGATGGACCATTCCGGATCTCTCCCGGCCGTGTTGGACCTTGCCCCTGACGCTGAAGTAATCACTTCTCCCAACGGTGAAAAAGGCCTTAGGGCCCATTTTAAAAAGGACTGGAAGTTCAAGGTGGTGAAGACCGGTGATATCCTGTCCCCGGGGAAGAGGTCCCTGCAATTTGTCCTCACTCCTATGGTCCACTGGCCGGACAACATGGTATGTTATATGCCCGAGGAGAAGATACTTTTCTCAAATGACGCTTTTGGGCAGCATTACGCTTCTTCGGAAAGGTTTGATGACGAGTGCCAGCTTGCGCTTATCATGGAGCAGGCCAGGAAGTATTATGCCAACATCGTCCTGCCTTATTCAAGCCAGGTGGGGAAAGCCTTGAAGGCCGCGGAACCGCTTGACATAGATACCATTGCTCCCAGCCATGGGATTATCTGGAGGAAGCATTTGTCCGAGCTTTTAGAAGCGTATCAGGAATGGTCTTCAAATTCCACCAAAAAAAAATGCCTGGTTGTTTATGACAGTATGTGGAAATCAACTGAGATGATGGCACAATCTATAGGAGAGGCTTTTGAGGAAAATGGGTATCACACGGTAACCTGCAACCTGCAGAGGAACCATATTTCCGATGTGATGACCGAATTCATTGACTCTGAATATATCTGCGTTGGCTCTCCAACCCTGAATAATCATCTGCTGCCCACCGTGGCCGCATTCCTCACCTATCTCATGGGGCTGTCTCCCAAGGGGAGAAAGGCTTTCGCCTTTGGATCCTATGGATGGGGAGGGCAGAGCGTCGCTGAAGTGGCGTCTTATCTCAAGGATTCCGGCTTTGAAGTTCTGGATAGCTTGAAGGTTAAGTATATACCAGGGCAGGATGAGTTGGATGGAATCAGGGAGAAAGTGGGGAAACTAATATCAGGATAATTACAATTTTAAATTTTGGATTTTAAATTTTGAATTATCAGCGCCTGTTCCTACAAAATCTATTGTCGTTAAATCTTCGAACCACCATAGAGAGAGGTAGGAAGTTATACCATTTAGGCCGGAGCGTGTGGAAAAGACATTATCCTAATTTAGAATTTAGAATTTAAAATTCAGAATTATATAAGACCTTCCTATAGTGGCCATTTAATAGCCCCCATCTATCAATCCTATTGAAACAAACGATTGGATTATCGTCTCGCCAGAAAGTATCCTTATATAGGAGTACTTTAATGTATCTGTTAATGAATTTATAGGACGCAGAATAGCAGGAGGATGAGTATGAGTGATATTATTGATGAGTTACAGAAAAAGAAACAGAGACTACGGGAACTAAAGGAATTGCAGATAAAAGCCCATTGTTCCGTCGAGCATTCTTCGGGGGAGAATGTTAAACGGGAAATGGAGATAGAGGATCTGGAAGACGAGGTTTTTGACCTTGAGAAGAAAGCCTCGGAATCTCTTTAAACTTTTGAAGGAGGAGTTGATATGACACAGGCAATAGCTGACAAGGTTGTCCATCTGGACCGGAATAGTTTCGACAGCGCAATTCAATCGGATCTGCCGGTACTGGTGGATTTCTGGGCGGAGTGGTGCGGACCCTGCCGCATGATGGGGCCGGTTCTGGAGGAACTTGCCAGGGAATATTCGGGCCGGGCAATTATCGCCAAGGTAAACGTGGACGAAAATGGGGAACTTGCCATGAAGTACCAGATATCGGCCATTCCCAACCTCAAGATTTTTTACAAAGGTAAAGAGGTGCAAAATATCGTAGGGGCAGTGCCGAAGGAGAGGCTTACCGCGCCGCTTGATAAGTACGTGTAACTGGTGGTGAGTGGATTAGGATTTAGTTGTTTGGAAAACGTCTATATAAGACTGTCATTCCGGCCTAATTTGTCATGCTGGCCTTTGAGCCGGTATCTTACCAAAGTACAATCGCATTTGGATTTGCTCTAGTAAGACGCCGGATCGAGCCCGGGGTGACATGGTTGGCGTCTCCGTCTTTTCCATTAGCATCGTCCTTTAGCCGTCGCTTGAATCTCCAGTCATTTATAGTTACAATAGTCATAATTCCAGGCTGTTTTATGCAGGGCTGTTGGAGGATGATTATGGAAAAACCAAGCATTGCCTTTTTTGACGCCAAACCTTATGACAGGGAGTCTTTTGAAAGTGCTAACAGCGAGTTTAATTTTGATATTACCTTTTTCAAGAACCACCTGAGAAAAGACACAGCGGTCCTCGCCAGGGACCATAACGTGGTATGCGCCTTTGTGAATGATGTGGTAGATAAAGAGGTGGTAGATATCCTGCTGGAAAACCAGGTTAAACTGCTGGCCATGAGGTGCGCCGGGTATAACAATATAGACCTTAAAGCCCTGAAAAGAGAAATCAGGGTGGTCCGGGTCCCGACCTATTCACCTCATGCCGTAGCGGAGCATTCGATAGCTTTGATGCTCTGTTTAAACCGAAAGATCCATAGGGCGTTTTACCGGACCCTGGACAACAATTTTAACATCAATGGGCTTTTGGGTTTTGACATGCACCGGAAAACCGTGGGCGTTATCGGTACGGGAAAAATAGGCAAAATCCTGATTAAGATTCTCAAGGGCTTTGATATGAAGATACTGGCATATGATTTGTATCAGGATAAGGAGTACGCAAAACAGCTGGAATTTGAATATGTGGGCCTTGATGAGTTGTACAGGCAGTCTGATATTATTTCCCTGAACTGTCCGCTCACCAAGGAAACCTATCACATGATAAACGGGGACAGTTTGTCGTTGATGAAACATAATGTGATGATAATTAATACAGGCCGGGGCAAGTTGATAGACTCCAAGGACCTGATAGACTCGCTCAAGAAAAAGGAAATAGGCTCGGCCGCTCTGGATGTGTACGAAGAGGAAAGCGAGTATTTTTTTGAGGACTTTTCCAGCGAAATAATTAGTGATGACATACTGGCCCGGCTGCTGACCTTCCCCAATGTGCTCATCACCTCCCACCTGGGTTTTTTTACCCGGGAAGCGGTACATAATATTGCCCAGACTACCTTGGGCAATATCAGGGATTTCTTTGAGGGCCGGGAATTGAAAAATGAAATCTGTTATAAATGCGGTATTGATGAGTGTGCCAGGTTGTCTTCCGGCAAATGCCTTTATGTACACGGTGATGGTTGAGCGGGGACAGGCAATTTGGATACTTCGGCCGAATCCCTGCTCGTCTTATTCTGCAAACGACCGGCCCTGAACCAGGGAAAACAGAGATTGGCATCTGGGGTGGGGGCTGGAGCGGCATTTGCTGCGGCAGGCTTAATGCTGGACTGCGCCCTGGAAGACCTTGCAGCCTGGCCGGGCCCGGTTGCCATTACTCCATCTTCCCCCACGGACCAAAAATGGGCCCGGGGACTGCCGCTTAACATAGATGAAGTTGTGGCGCAGCCTGAGGGCAATCTGGGGGAGAGGATCCGGGGTGTGGACAATCAACTCCGCGAGCGGGGATATGCGCTAATTATATACATGGGCACGGACCTGCCTTCGGTGAATGAAGAACATTACCGCGCCGCCAGGGAACTGCTGCTGGAATACGATGTGGTACTCAGCCCGGCGCTGGACGGCGGAGTGACCCTTATGGGATCCAGCCAGCCCTGGCCTGAGATGAAACAGCTGCCGTGGGGCAGTGATCAGTTGGGCAGGGAGCTGGAGTCCGTCTGCCGGGAAGCTGGGATGACCGTCGCCCGTCTGCCTGACTCTTATGATATTGACAATATGGCTGATCTGAAACGACTGCTTGGAGATTTGAAATTCGACCCCAGACCGGCGCGCGTAAAACTGCGGAGCTGGCTTGCGGATTTCTTTGACCGGCGGATCACGGACATTCAGCAGATGTCCATAGGGGACAGGACCGTATGAAATGGCCCGCCTTTTATTTTCCCTGGCTGCAGAAAGATAATCCCACCGGCGTGGTAGACAGGCTGCCGGAGTTAAAAGACGGGTCCCAGACCTCAGTGCCCGGTGTATATTGCGTTGGAGACCTCACGGGTATTCCGCTCATCAAACTGGCGGCCGAGTCCGGGTATCAGCTGATCGAGCAGTTGGCAGCGGATGAGCAGTTCAAAAAGGACCGGGAAAGCCGGAGGGACGATGATGTTTATGATCTCATCATGGTCGGGGCCGGACCCGCTGGTATCTCAGCCTGTTTGCGGGCCGCAGAACTGGGGCTTAAGCATTTGCTTCTGGAGTCATCACTGAAATTCAATACCATAGTGAATTTCCCGGCCGGCAAGCCCATCTATGTCACTCCTGAACATCCTCCCATGCAGTCGGCCCTTAAGTTTACTGACGGCAGCAAGGAGAGCCTGCTTGATGAACTCAAGAAGGACATAGAGGGCAAACCATTGCCTGTCCGGGAAGGTGAAATGGTGCGGCGGATAAGCCGGGACCAGGGGCGCTTTAAGGTGGAAACAGCAAAGGATGCTTATTACGCCCTCAGGGTGGTTGTGGCCATAGGTAAGACCGGAAATGCCCGGCAGCTGGGAGTTCCCGGAGAAAGACTTCCCAAAGTATATACCCGTCTCATCGATCCCGGGGAATTCAAGGACAGGGACATATTGGTGGTGGGTGGCGGTGACAGCGCTATTGAAGCGGCCGTGGCCCTGGCTGATCACGGCAACCAGGTAACTCTCAGTTATCGAAAGGATGCTTTGTCACGTCCTAAAGAACAGAACCTCGCGGCTTTTGACGCGAAGGTGAAATCAGGAGGCATCACAGCGCTTTTTGGGTCCCAAGTAGAGGAGATCAAAGAAAAAGAAGTGATAGTCAACACTCCGGAAGGCCGGCAGAACTTAAAAAATGATGTGGTGCTGGGCCTGATAGGCACTGAAGTGCCTGTGGAGTTTTTCAAGCGCTCAGGCATTAAGCTGGAAGGCGAGAGGGACTTGGCCTGGTGGACGCAGTTTATTGCCATGGTGAGTTTTTTCAGCATGCTCTATTTCGGGAAATCCGGATTTGCCGTCAATATCCTGGGGAAGACAACCGGTCTGGGGGAGGCCATTATGAACTACCTCTCCGCGCCTTTCACAGTAGCCATAGCCTGGGGGCTGAAAGGACACGCCTGGTACAGTTCTCTGAATTTCATGCTGGGCTGGCTGGGATCCGTGATTTTTCTGGTGTCGGGATCCCTGGCCCTGGCCTTGATGCTTGGGAGGCCCGGCAGGTATTTCGGTACGGCCTGGGGAAAAATAAAGTACGGTTACCTGATTGCCTGTGCGGTGTTATACACATGGATGCATTTCAGTAACATTCTTTCCCGCAATGCAGGGTGGGTGGAAGAACCCACCTACTGGTATTCTCTGCTGTATACCACCACCATTATCCTGTTCGGCATACGGCGCATGCAGGTGAAACCCACCAGATACATCATATACCAGACTCTTGTCCTCATGGGGATCCAGACACTTTTTCTGTTCCTTTTGCCGTTCTACCTGTATGACGGGGTGTTGGCCAGGGTGTTTGAGCCTGACTCATGGCTTATCAGCGAAGTCTTTCCCAAGGGCAAATGGTCTTCCTTTGGTCTAATACTGTTCTGGCCGCTCAGCCTGGGGAATTTCGGGACCAGTACTTTCTGGATCTGGTTTCCCTTTGTGCAGACCTTCGGTATCCTGCTGTTCCTGGTGCATCGCTGGGGCAAGGGCGCTTACTGCGGCTGGATATGTTCCTGCGGCGCCATGGCGGAGACTTTCGGTGATGAATACCGGACGGTTTCACCCCACGGTCCTCTGGCAAAAAAGCTGGAAAATATCGGACAGATGGTGCTGTGGTTTGTGGTTTTTGCCACGGCCCTTCACTTCAGCGTTAAATGGGCGAATTCTGAATCCCTGTTGGCCGATACGGTATGGGGAGCCTATAAATTCAGTATCAATGTTATATTTGCCGGAGTATTAGGACTGGGTGTTTATTTTTTCATGGGCGGCAGGATCTGGTGCCGTTACGGTTGTCCCCTGGCAGCGCTTATGCATATATACGCCAGATTCACACGGTACCGCATCATGTCCAACAAAAAACGCTGCATTTCCTGCAACCTCTGCACCAAAGTATGCCATATGGGTATTGACGTGATGGGTTATGCCAATAAGGGCGTGCCCATGAATGACGTGGAATGCGTGCGCTGCAGCGCCTGCGTGGTGAACTGCCCCATGCAGGTATTGAACTTTGGCGACGTCGGTAAGTCAGATCCGGATAACCATGTTTATAAAAAGGGATACCTTCCCCTGGTACGGGATTGGAAAACAGGCCTGCCGGACAAGGACGTGGCCATGCTGCTTGCGGAAGAGCAGAAAAACCATCCGGACCTGAAATGAAAAGGAATTCTTGGCTGTCATTCCCATCAATGGAGACTGTGTCATAATTGGTAAAATGAAACAAGAATCTGTCATTCCCTGCGAATGCAGGGAATCTCCATCTAATGAGGTGGCTTTTTATCCGAGAAAGGCCAAATCGATAGTGGGAGATTGTCCGGTCAATTTCTCGATACGCGCTTTCAGCGCTACTCGAAAGGACAATGACAGCTGTGGCAATTATGACACAATATCGAAGGCGGGGAATGACAGCAATGAATGATTATATAAAACCAAGAACGCACTTTTTTTAAAAAAGAGGTACAGTATGAAAAACAAAATGGTTGTCTCCATTGTATGGCTGTTAGCCCTGCCCGTTCTTACCCCTGGAACAGAAAGTGAGAGCATACATGCTCCCTGGAGCAGCCTGCTTCAAGCCCATGTGAAGAAGGGCAATGTTGATTACTCAGGACTCAAGGCTGACAAGGAACATATGAATCTCCTGGAAAAATATTTGAAAGTCCTGGGAAAGACTGAAATCGCTGATTATTCCAGGCAGGAAAAACTGGCTTTCTGGATAAACGCCTATAACGCTTTCACCATTAAGCTCATCATAAACCATTACCCGGTAAAGAGCATTAAAGACATTAAAAAACCCTGGAAGGAGAAAATCTGGACCGCGGCTGGGGAAACTTTAAGCCTGGATGATATTGAGCACAAAAAACTCCGAAAAGAATTAAAAGAACCGCGTATCCACTTCGCCATTGTGTGCGCCAGTATCGGCTGCCCGGACCTTGATAACCTCGCCTTTTTACCTGAGAACATGGAAGAACGCCTCAATGACAGGGCCCGGTATTTTTTTACCCAGGGGAAAAACTTCCGCCTGGAAGTAGAGGGCGAAGAAACCAGGGTTTATGTCAGCAGTATCATAAAGTGGTTTTCCGATGATTTCGGCAGGGACCAATCGGAAAGATTGAGTTTCATAAGCAAATACCTCGACCCGCAGACAGCCGCCAGAGTTAAGAATACTGCAGGAGTAAAACTCAAATATCTCGACTATGACTGGAAATTGAACGGCAGTTGATGCCTATCCTGAATCAGGTTGACCACAAAAACTGGCAACGGACGGTTATTGCCGTTTCCGCTGTTGCTGTTTTTACTGTCCTGTGCCTTTTCCTGGGACAGATCCAGAATATAGGCCGGCAATTCACCTTATTTATTTCCCTGTATGCCTGTTTATGGATATCCGGCCTGGTTTGTTTCTTTTCGCTGCCAAAGGGATTGTCCAGGCGGTGGATGTATGTATGGATCCTGGTTCCGGCTGTGATTGGCCGTTTGCTGTTGTTTGGCTTTCCCTGCAGCGATGATGTCAACCGTTATCTGTGGGAAGGCAAGATGCTGGTGAAGTCGGTGAATCCTTATGCGCTTGCGCCCGACCACCCCTCCCTGCGTTATTTACAGGATGATATATGGGAAGGGATAAACCACAAGAACATGTCCGCGGCCTATCCTCCCGGAGTAACCTATGGATTCTCTCTTCTGTCCCGGATTGGATATGATCCGGGATTATTCAAAATGGCATCTGTCTTTTTCGACCTGGCTGCCCTGCTGGCTCTTTTCGCTGTACTGCGCGTCAGAAACATTGATCCGCGCTGGTCAGCGCTGTATGCCTTCAATCCCGTTGTCCTGGTGAGCTTTGCCGGGCAGGCCCATTTTGACAGCATGATGGTATTTTTTATGCTCGCTTCTCTGCTGGCTTATTATCGCCGAAGATGGGTGTTCATGTTTATTTTGCTGGCCCTGTCATTTCAGGTAAAGTTCCTGAGTTTGCTAATCGTTCCGTTCCTCATAAACCGCAGGAACCTGAAGTACTCATGGATTTTTGTGTTGATATCAATCCTGCCCTTTGTCCCCTTTCTCTTTGATAAGCCGGTAAGTCTTTTCCTTTCCCTGTTCATATTCGGTTATGAGATGGCCCATAACGGATCGGTGCACGCGCTGCTGCGGATTATGATGGGAGATGCCAGGCCGGCCACAGTCATTTGCGGATTAACATTTCTGGCGGTTTTTCTGGTCCTCCTGTTAAAGAAAAAGGGTGATCCGGTTAAGAGCGCGTATTTCGGCATGGCCGCCCTTATCCTGCTGTCTCCCACCATACATATCTGGTATCTGACCTGGGTAATCCCCTTCTTGTGCATATATCCCTCCTGGTCCTGGGGAATTCTGTGCCTGACCCTGGGACTGTATTTTTCCGCGGACAGAATGTTTGTGGAGACCGGATACTGGCACCAGACGGCCTGGATGCACGCCCTGCAGTGGCTGCCCATGTACGCCCTCCTGGGATATGAGGCGGTAAAGTCATACGCGCGGCGCAGGGTGAAAAGACGCTGGCCGCAGCCGCATACCGCCAGCCTGATTATTCCGGCGCTCAATGCCCAAAAGCTGTTGGAGGAGTGTCTGGAACACATCAAAGACCTGGATCCGGCGCCGCTTGAGATAATCGTGGCGGACGGGGGCTCGGAGGACGGGACCCTGCAGACGGCGATAGGATACGGTGTCAAGACCGTGGAGCGTGTCCGGGGAAGGGGTGAGCAGATAGCCGAGGGCGTGAGGCATGCCAAAGGAGATGTCTGTATATTCCTGCACGCGGACAGTTTCCCCCCCAAGGACCTGGTGGCACAGGTGATGGAGGCCTGTAAGCACAATCCGGAGGCCGTTGGTGGGGCGGTCGGACAAGAATTTACGGGGAATAATTTCAGGCTTAGCTTTATTGAAGTGTTAAATGATTTCCGTGCTTCACTTTTAGGCGTTTCGTTTGGTGATCAGGTACAGTTTGTCCGTACGCGAGCTCAGATTGAATTAAACCTGGTGCCTGAGATTCCCCTGATGGAGGATGTGGAACTTTCCCTCAGGCTGCGGAACGCCGGAGGGCATCTTTACTTATGGGGTACCTCAATAGTGTCCAATTACAAATGGAGGAAGGGCTTTTTCCGGCGGTTTTTTATGGTTATTTATCTCATGACGGTTTTTTACCTGAGAAAATTGCTGGGAAAGGGAGGTATGGAGGATCTGTATAAAAAATATTATGGAGCGTAGTTTCTAGCGGATCCGGTCATATTTGTTACTTTTCTATAAAGAATATGAGGCTATCATGAGGGATCAGGTTAAGGAATATTACGGAAAAATACTGCAGAATTCCGGAGATCTAAAAACCAGCGCATGCTGTACAGACTCGGGCGTGCCGAAGCACATCAGGAAAGTCCTGGCCGAGATCCACGGAGAAGTACTGGACCGCTATTACGGATGCGGTTTATTAGCGCCCCAGCTGCTGGAGGGAAGCCGTGTGCTGGACCTGGGGTGTGGGGCAGGCAGGGATTGTTATGTACTCTCCCGGTTGGTCGGGGAAAATGGCTTTGTATTAGGTGTGGACATGACCCCTGAACAGCTGACTGTCGCTAAAAAGTATGTAAACTATCATACTGAAAAATTCGGGTACCGGGAGCCTAATGTTGAATTCCAGCAGGGATACATAGAGAGATTGAATCAACTCGATCTGGCTGACAACAGTTTTGATATTATCGTTTCTAATTGCGTGATTAATCTTTCTCCTGATAAGGAAGCGGTTTTCAGGGAGGCTTTTCGTGTACTCAAGCCGGGCGGAGAGTTGTACTTTTCCGATGTTTATGCCGATAGAAGGGTTGATCGCAGATTGATAGACAATCCTGTATTGTACGGCGAATGCCTCAGCGGAGCGTTGTACTGGAACGATTTTCTGAGGCTGGTGAAAAGATGCGGTTTTCTGGATCCCAGGTTGGTATCTGACAGGCCCATTTCCATTGATAATGAAGAGATCAGGGATCTGGCTGGACACCTCAATTTCTATTCGGCCACTTACCGGCTGTTCAAGCTGGAAGGCCTGGAGTCAGATTGCGAAGATTACGGGCATTCAGTGGTTTATAAGGGAAGTATACCTCAACAGGAAGAGACTTTTGAATTGGACAAGGAACACCGCATGATAAAAGACCTGGAATACCCGGTGTGCGGAAACACCTATCGGATGCTTAAAGAGTCCCGTTTCGCGCCTCACTTTGAGTTTTCCGGGGACTGGGACGAACACAGGGGGATTTTCGATTGCTGCGGCCAGTCCATTCCTTTTGACACCGGCGACACCTGTTGTGATCATGTTAATGGCGGGAGCTGCTGCGCGCCTGCCATAACTTCAAACCTGGACATCCCCGGAGACGCGGAAGAAACAGAGAAGAAAAAGAGAAGAGGGTATATCCAACCCCATGCCTTAAAGGAATTATGGTTTCATACCGGCACGGTATGCAACCTCAAATGCGCGTTCTGTTATGAGGATTCCAAACCGGGAGACAAGCGTATAGGCCGTATCTCCTTTAAAGACGCTCATCCCTTTATTGATGAGGCTGTCCCGCTGGGCGTGGAGCGTTTCTCCTTCACCGGCGGGGAACCGTTTGTAGTAAAAGATCTGTTAAAGATTCTGGACTATGCTCTGGAGCTCCGGCCATGCATGGTCCTTACCAACGGGACCGATCCCCTGCTGCGGCTCCTAAACAGAATTACCAGGTATCTGGAAAAGCCCAACGCCCTCTCGTTCCGCATAAGCATTGACCATCCCGGCCAGGGAGCGCATGACAAAGGCCGTGGAGAAGGGAATTTCTCCAAAGCGCTGAAATGCATGCAGGATCTGCACCAGTTGGGATTTAAAGTGTCAGTGGCCCGCCATTACCATGAGGGAGAGGACACTAAATCCGTGGAGAAGAAGTTCCGCCAGTTGTTTCATGAGTACGGCCTTCCAGAAGAGACAAACATCACACGTTTTCCCGACCTCTTAAAGCCCGGGGCCAGGCCAAAGACCACAAAGATTTCCGAGGACTGCATGACCAGGTATCATTCCGAGGAATCCCGCCGGGAATTCATGTGCGCCTACAGCAAGATGGTGTTGAAACAAGACGGGCAGATGCGGGTGTATGCCTGCACCCTGGTGGACGATAATGAGGAGTATGATTTGGGAAGAACGCTGACACAGGGCGTGGAACAGAGAATTTACTTGGACCATCACCGGTGTTTCGGCTGCTTTTCCAGCGGAGTATCCTGCAGTGAGGGGTAAAGCAAAGAAAGAAATAAGCGAGGAGAAAATCGCCAGGGACACCCTGGAGAGGTATTCGGGTTCGCCCTTTAATGAATTTCAGCCGTTGATTCTGCTGACAAACTTTCCCCATTATGTGGACCATTTCTCTGTGCTTTATGACGCCAAAGTGTATGAAGGATCACTCATGAAGGTCTGTCATAGCAAGTCCAGGGGAATCAGCATTGTCGACCATAAGGTGGGATCGCCTGCCGCCGCCCTGGCAGTTGATTTGATGTCTTTTGTTTCTCCTAGGGCCTGCCTGATGCTGGGAATGTGCGGCGGACTGAGGAAACGATATCAGATCGGGGAGTATTTCCTGCCCATAGCCGCCATCAGGGGCGAGGGGACATCTGATTTTTACCTGCCGGCCAATGTTCCGGCCATGGCCAACTTCACCATACAGAAGGCCCTGGCAGAGGTGCTGGAAGCGGAGGGGACCGGTTTTCATGTCGGCATAACCCATTCCACCAACATCAGATTCTGGGAGTTTGACCAGGATTTTAAGATAAGACTTCTGGAAGAAAAAGTACAGGCCATAGAGATGGAATGCGCGACTTTGTTTGCAGCCGGATACAAGAGAAAAGTCTCCATAGGCGCTCTGCTCTTAATATCGGACAAACCTCTGAAACCCTCGGGGATAAAAACTAAGGCCAGCTCTCATCGCATTGCGGGCAGATATACCGATGAGCACATCAAGCTGGGCATCAAGGTGCTTGAAAATATCCGGACCACCAAGTCAGGATTGTACCTGGGAAAGGTTTAAGGTTAAGAAAATTCTAAATTCTGAATTCTAAAGGGTAAAGACCTCAAATAACCTGAGGTCGAAATTCATGTTTCTCAATGAAAATCCCGGCATCTTGTTATCATGTCTGAAAATATTTTGAATTTAACCGAATACTTTTGATATGGCATATAACCAGAATCTGGAACAAAACATGGATGTAGTCATTAGCAGATGGAAGAACACGGTCAAGAAAAAAATGTTCGGCGGCATATGTTATCTGCTAAGGGGTAATATGTGCTTTGGTATCTACAAGGATTTTCTCATTATCCGGGCCGGAGAAGACAAGGCCCGGGAAAGCCTTAAATTTCCCGGCACCAGGCCGTTTGATATTACTGGGAAGCCCATGAAGGGCTGGGTTATGGTGGAACCCGCTCTCTGGAGGAAACCGAAGGCGCTGCCCGGCTGGCTGGAGCTGGGAAAAAAACTGGCACTGACACTTCCTCCAAAATAATCTCCCTCTTCCCAAGCACCAGATCCCCGAGCCTCTTCACCTTATCAGATAAAAAAACTGGTAATATAACCAGTCTAACGTGTACTAACATAAGGTAAGGATGTCCAGAATAGGGGATCTTTGGCTGTCTTAGTGAAAGAACGGAGGTGGATTATGAGGTTCAAATTATTGATGCTGCTGATTCTCATTTCCGGGTTCACGGGTTGTGACAGGACTTTTGTAAAATCTCAGACTTCGGAGGACGAAATGAATGATTTAAATCCTGTGAACGGCTCATTGGCCACCTTCGCGGGAGGATGTTTCTGGTGCATGGAACCTCCTTTTGAAAACCTTGCCGGGGTGAAACAAGTGATCTCAGGATATACAGGAGGACCAGAGGAAAACCCGACTTATCAGGAGGTCTCCTCGGGAGGAACCGGCCACCTGGAAGCGGTACAGGTGATTTACGACCCTGGTATGGTAGGTTACGAAACCCTGGTATGGACTTTCTGGAAGAACATAGACCCTACCGATCCGGGCGGACAGTTCGCGGACAGGGGGACGCAATACCACACAGCTATCTTTTATCATGATGATAATCAAAAAGAGATAGCGGAAAACTCGAAGCTGGTGCTTGAAATTTCGGAAAAATTCAGCCAGCCCATCGCTACCCGGGTTCTGCCGTCAGGGCCATTCTATCCGGCGGAAACATATCATCAGGATTATTACCTGAAAAATCCATCTCATTATGAGGCATACAGCATCGGCTCAGGCCGGAAAGGATTCGTGGACAGTGTCTGGAAGAATGATACCCTGGGTCCGGAAGTCTACCACATACCTGCGGAAAGCAAATTGCAGGAGACCTTGACACCTCTGCAATACAGGGTGACAAGGGAAAACGGGACAGAGCCGCCCTTTAATAATGAGTACTGGGACAATGAAAGCGCCGGCCTTTATGTGGACATCATTTCCGGTGAACCGCTGTTCGCCTCGGTGCATAAATTCAAGTCCGGCACTGGCTGGCCGAGTTTCTACCAGCCGGCGGTCCCGCAGAATATCGTGGAGGTCCTGGACCAGAGCCTGGGCATGGTCCGGACAGAAGTCCGGAGCAGGCATGCAGACTCCCATCTGGGCCATTTATTCAACGACGGACCGGCCCCAACCGGGCTCCGCTATTGCATTAATTCCGCTTCGCTCCGCTTTGTTTCTAAAGAAAGCTTGAAGCAGGAAGGATATCCGGAGTTCGTAAGTATTTTTTAATGTTATATTTCCACCAAAGGCATAAAGACTCAAATAATACTTTGGAAAGACGCCGGATCCCTGCTTCGCTAAAGCTATGCAGGGCAAGCAAGTCCGGCGTGACAATCCCTGGTCTGTCATTCCGGCGAATGCCGGAATCTTACTAGAGCGGACTGCCCAATAGTTTTCCAAGACAGGATTCCAGGTCCCTGCTCCACGAGGACGCAGGAAGGACTAGAAAGAGTATCATTTCAACAAGCAAATACTCTAGTAAGATGCCGGATCAAGTCCGACATGACAGCTCTTATTGGTCTTCGCGTGATGTACCGGCTACCGGTTCAAAGGTGGAGTGCCTGATATTAAAAACTTCGGCCAGAGTGTGGTTGGCGCTCTTGATGATTTCCCGGGTAACTTCCAGTGAATCTGTAGACACTGTCAGGGAAGCGGAAAGATTATACATGCCACTGGTAATTTCCACCACATGCATGTCGGTTATTTCCAGAATTCGTTTGTCATTGTTCATCAGGACCTTCTTGATTTTATCTGTTTCCATGCCTTTGGGGGCGATCTCCAACAGGACACGGACCGAGTCCTTAATCAGGCCCCAGGCCCAGAACAGGATAAGAAGCGATATGAACAAACCCAGCAGCGCGTCGACCTGCACAAATCCAGTCAGGTGAATAATCACAGCACCCGCTACCACCCCTATGGAAGAAAAGGCATCGGCCGCCATGTGCATGAATGCGGCCTTGATGTTGCGGTCTGACCTTTTGGAGCCCTGCAGAATTAAGATGGTGATGATATTAACAACCAGCCCGATAAATGCGACGACAAACATCTCCCGGGAAGCGACCGGTTCCGGGTTTAACAGCCGTACCATGGACTCATAGACTATGAGTCCTGTCACACCCAGCAGGAAAATCCCGTTTAACAGTGAGGCCAGCACTTCCGCCCGGAACAGGCCGAAGGTCCGGTGATGACACGGCTCCTGGGCGGCCAGGCGAATGGCGATATAACTAATGAGCAGGGCGAAAAAATGGGTAAACATGTGCCCGGCATCGCTCAATAAGGCAATGCTGTTTGAGATAATTCCGCCTGCGATCTCCAGCACCATCACTGAAGCGGTTATGGCCATGGACCAGATAAGTTTTTTCCTGTCGAGGGATTTGTAGTCATGGGAATGGCCGTCTCCATGATCGTGATCATGGTCGTGACCGTTTCCGTCATGGGCCAGGTGGGGTCTGTGGGAGTTATTCAGCATGTCCGGTTGAATATACTTTTTTAGATAGGATTACAGGGTGCTAATGCTAAGATTTATGGTAAGTTGTAAGTGGTAAATGGTAAGATATAAAATCGAATTCAGAACAAGGATTAACGATTTAAGAAGGATGAAGTATGGGAAATGGTTCTAACACTTCTAAAATCAAAAATCGTTAATCCTTGTTCGTAAATCAAAATCACTGATTCCAAACCACTTACTAATTATAACTCAGAATTCAGTGGCCAATCTGGTCCTGCAATGCAAACTGCGCCCCATCGTGTTTGGACGGAATGTATTCTCCTACCGGGCAGAGGACCTTGCTGTCCTCGTCGCAGCGGATGGTAATTTTCCAGAGCGCGTCAAGATTTTCCGCCTCATGACCGGTTTCCGGAATGAATTTAACCGTGTTTGGACTTTCTATTGAAATTTTCATAAGTCAGGCCTCCTTTCTTCCACGGTTAATATATGTTCTCATTTTTAATGTCTCCAATCGATTGTTTCTATCAGGGTGATAGCTGTTTACTAACCATGATGGCTGAATGAATTTTATTGCCGAAGCGCCCGGAGCGGCATGGAGTTTTAAATCACCGGTAAAAACCATAATAAAAACTGAAAAACAGCTTGCGCTTGGAAGTGATGTCCTCTCCATGGTCTATGGTCTTTGCCATGGCTGTGAAGGCGAAGGAGAACGACACCTCGTGTTTCCATGATGGCTTAAAGGATATGCCCAATCCCGGTTCCATGTACATGCTGATACGCGGATCATTGTCTTTCCCTTCCCAGTGGAAACGGCTGTAACCAAACTGGATTTTTGGTTTGAGCTTCACTTTCTTACTCAGGGCCACCGGCCGGACATATTTCACAGGCAGGCTGAAGTCCAGCGGTTCTACCATCCCGGCTTTTTCTCCTTTTGGTTTGAATACTATGAGGTAAGGTGAAAAATTGAAATAGTGCTGCTTGAAAGTATGACTTAACGAAGTACCGATCCTGTAGTTCCCGAATCCCATCCATGGAGAGTCGTAATAAAAACCGATGTTTGGGGGATAATCGGGATGATGGTCAAACACCTGTTCCTTGGGATCATAACCGGCGGGGATCCAAAGAAACAGTTGATATTTATGCCTCCCCTTTTGCAGGTGAATGCCGATGTTCAAATCGCTTAAACCGAAAGCATCGAGGACCGGTCTTTTATGATTCATCCAGGTGAGTTCGTAATCCACTGTGTCAGTGCGCAAGTACAGGGGCTGGTTGGCAGTGAATGATCCCGTCCGGTTATAGAAAAAAGGCAGGGACAGAGAAAGTCCTAATCCCGGACCCATGGACAACAGGCCCCCAAGGTTAAGGTAATTTATGGTCTTGGGATACTCATCAGCGGACCGCCAGGCAATACCGCTCGACTCCCATTGCTCAAGGATGGTACCTCCGGACAGGTAGAGCCACTTTACCTTTGGCGGGGGATAAGCCTGTATGGCCCCATAACAAAACAAGGTCGTGAACAAGAGAAGAGCTTTATTCCATAGTTTTTTCTTGTCTGCCATCCGTTGATATGTTTCCTTCCCTCGCATCGCTAATCATACTTCATAAAAGTGCCCGGCCAAGCACGCAAACTGTTAGTCGCAAAGGGGAGACAAATATTACCAAGCCATGGTTTTTAGCCAAATAAGGCGTATGGTTGTCCGGGACACCTCCACTGAAGGCCGCACCCGTTTTTAGATGTAAGACTGATGCGGCTATTATAAGTGGTGCTTTAAGGGATTGTGATTTTACAAACCTAAGGACGTCTAAAGTCATTTAACCTGCATGTATATCCATAAAAGACTTCTGCAACAGAGGCTGTTCCTGAACGTTTACTCTCAGATAATACGGGCGGCCACCGGTTTATCGAGTTTGAAGATTCGCCTGGTAATCGGCGCGAGAGGATAATCTCTATAACAACTTACCCTTCCCAGTATTCCTCAGGGACGTCATCGAGGTTATCACGGGATAAATAATCATCAACATCGAAGTTTGTCTCTTCATCCTCATCATATACTTCATCATTCAACTCTTCTTCATCTTCCGGTTCGTAATTGGAGTCGCTGATGTCAAGGTAATCTTCTCTTTCCATACACCCCTCCTTTTCTGTAATTATACGCGGCATCCAATTTGTTTTCAATAGTAAAATGCCGTTCATAAAACGAATTGCCGCCGTGTATATATCCTTTAGCAAATTATATACCCGCCTGAACTCCGAGAGTCAGATTTTAAGTATGATAAAGAGAGCTTTTTGGGTTTTTTGGCATAGGGACGGAGCATTACGGTCCAATAATAAGCAGTGGATGAGGATCCTGAAAAGGCTTAACTTCAGGAACCGCTGTTTTTCATGCCGGCCAGATGTTCTTTTATCCGCCTCTTTGCGTCCTCAGACATGCAATCGGTCTGGTTCCCCGGGACATCATCAAGCCGGCCCGCCAGGCTGGAGATCGCTTTTTGCGCTCAGTAATCAGGATTCCGCTCATTTCACTGGTACTTCTACACGTGCTATGCGGGCGTGAGATGTCTGAAGACGGCTGGGACTATATCAGCAAGTATCCGGACATTGTCCAGGTCAGAAACGAGTTAAAAACAGCCGAGGACACCGCGGCGACGGGTGTGTATACGAGTTCATTTGGCAGCAACATCACCCTGAACCTGGGGCAGTGATCCTTTCCGCGTTTGCTTAGCGGACCACAGGCGTTTGCAAGGTTATATTGTCCAGTCAGTAAATGAAATTCCTTAAACTCTCAAACAGTTCTTCCATGCTCCAGTATTTTCTGGTGCAGAGCTGCCTGTAGTCCCTGGCTTTCCAGACAAGGGAGTAGTGTCTCCAATCCTCATTTCTTATTTGCCTGGCCAGTTTGCTAAAAAATTCCATAATTTCAGAGTCCCTCATATAGTCTCTATCATCATGAAAGACGTATAGATAAGGGACTTCCCCTAAGATCCTTTTTCCGGCTGCCATATAAGCGAGCATGGTGCGGTGGCCCTCGAAAAGAACCCATTCATTTTTGGCGGTCTTGATAAGCTTAATGTGCGGCCATTTCTGTTTGGAAAGCATATGATGCCCGGAATATATACGGGACGCGGCTTGCTTTATAAAAGAGGCATCTTCGTTACCCAGCACGTTTTCAAGGGGTATGATGCTGCTTAAACTGACTTGTGATAAAAGCTCGTTGATAATTTTTGTTTTTTTGCCGAAGAAGTTCTTTTCCATGTATTCAATGGCCTTTTTTATGGATACGATCTCTTCATTAAAAGTTAGTTCGTAACTAAAAGCTGGATTAGGATCAGAAGCGCTGTCAGAGGGATAGGAAAGAAAAATTACTTTTTTCAATTTGCATCAATTCAGGGCCATATCGCAGAGGCTTGGCTCATCATCATTGAGTGATAATACTCCCCACTGTGTTAAACGCAATTTTAATGCCAGGAGTGGAAAGGAAATATTTAAAGTTGATAAGGAAGGAAAAACGGTCTAAAGCGCTTTTATCGGAATAAGGAATTCATAAAATCAATATGAAATAGGAAGTACAAGTTCCGATTATTGAGTTTTCCTCTTATTTTTAAACTCTTCTTTACTGATGCCGTATTTTGACAAAAGCTTGTGAAGCTGGCGAGTACTGACGCCCGCCCGGGATGCGGTCAAGTTGATTTTTCCCTTGTTTTCCTTTAAAACAGCTTTGAGATAGCTGCGTTCTATATTTTCCACTCCCTGCTGCCTGGACATGGCGAGCGTGCGGGAGGTTTCCACAAACACCTTTGGATCAGTCAATGATTCTATTTCAAACAGTTCGGAAGGAAAGCTCTCAGGAGTCAGCACTGATGAGGTCTCCAGGATATAGGCCCTTTCAATCAAGTTCTCAAGTTCCCTGATATTGCCTGGCCACGCATATCTTTTAAAAGCTTCCACAACCTGAGGATGGATATCCTCAATGTCTTTCAAATTGATATCATTGAGTTTTTTTATTATTCCCTCGCTTAGCAGGGGAATATCTTCCATCCGTTCCCGTAAGGGAGGCACCTCAATGGGAAAAACATTCAGACGATAAAACAGGTCCCATCTGAATTTGTCCTGTTCACAGAGTTGTTTTATGTCCGCATTTGATGCCGATACAATACGTGCATCGCAATAAAGATCAGCTTCACCGCCCACCCTTTGGAAGGTCTTGTCCTGAAGTACTTTAAGCAGTTTTACCTGTACGGATTTTGAGACGGTCCCTATTTCATCCAGAAAAATAGTCCCTCGGCTGGCCAGTTCAAATTTCCCCAGTTTCTTCCTTATCGCGCCGGTAAAGGATCCTTTCTCATGGCCGAACAATTCACTCTCAACCAGGTTTTCGGGTATGGCCCCGCAATGCAGATTAATATAGGGCCCGTTTTTCCGGTTGCTGTATTTATGGATGAGCTGGGAAATTACCCCTTTGCCTGTGCCTGTTTCACCCAGCAGGAGGACGGTTGACTTGGTGGAGGACACGGATTTTATTTTCTCAAGCACTTTTTGCATTACCGTGCTGCGGGTGCGGACTAGATGAGCGTCTTCGGCGTACCAGAATTCATCACGCAAATAATCCAGCTCCTGGCTTTGGCGTAAGGAATCATAGGTATCTTCAAGCACATACCGTACTTCTTCCGGATTAATGGGCAGTGTCAAATAATTATCAGCATCCGCTCTCACCGCTTTTACCGCCTGGTCGCTTTTTTCATAAGGTGCCAGAATAATCAAGGGAGCGCCCGGTAAATATTCCCTGTAGGGGCAGAGCGCTTCTTTGTAGTCTGCGATGGAGGTAAGGTTCTTATGGTTAAAAAATGAAATATCAAAAAAGGCAAATTCGATTTTTTCACCCTTTACCGGTTTGAAATCAGACTGGTCAGATATTATTTCCAGGGTATAATCTTTGCCGACACTTTTTCTTATCAAATCGGCCACATAGTTTTTTTTGGTAGCCACTAAAATCCGTTTTAAAGAAGTCACAGCAGGAAGTCCTAACCAGTTCGATGTTTTAAAATATCAAAAATCAGGTCAAAAACCATGAAGAAAAATGCCAAAAAAAACCGGATTTTTAGCTAAAAATTCCAATTTTAGCAAAAAAGGATTAGGGATGGAATAAAAAAGGACCTTAAGCCGTCAAACCGAAGACGCCTTTTTAGATAATCCTCATGATATGGCAATCACTGGCCAAAACACCTTCATTCACCCATTATAAGGTATTGGCAAACTAATTGCTTAATTAAATAGCGATGCAAATATAGTGCCATGCTTAGGCTTCTCAGATACAGGAACAACTGATTTAAATCTGCCATGAAGTTTAAAATGAAAGAGGAATATTGTCCTTTATGCACTTCGCAAAATATTAGGGTGCTTGATAGTGGATTTATGTATCTATTAAGAAAAATGACGCTCAATAAAAGATTTTCCTGTCGTGACTGTGGAATTACCTGGAGAAGGAAGGCACCGTATTTATATCAAAACCTTCGTTATGTTAACAGAACATAACTATGCGTCCGCAATAGTAACGGTGCTATCGCGCGGATCTTTCCTGTTGGAAAATATCTTAAAATCGGTACCTATCAGCGGTTGATTCTCCCATAATGGGAACCTGCAATTCCTCTTTTCATCCGACTTAGAAATTATCAGGCCTGAAGATAAGTTTACATCCGGTTCTCAATAGAATAATAGCTGAAAATTAAAACTCCAACAGTATTGGCATGGAAATTGATAGAAATTATACAGTTAACATAATCCATAATTACGAAAGGAGAAATCATGAACGGTAACAGGATACGTATGGCTTTTTATTCATATCTTCTTATCAGCTTGTTTTTAATGGCTTCCACAGCTATTGCAGCCGGAAAGGTTACACTTGAGGGACGTATTGCCAGTGATGAGGATGATGACGGCAAAACGACAGCAATTTATATAGCTATTCCAGAGGTGCAGGGCGATGAAGAAATAGTAAAAACCTATTACATAGAAAACAGCGGAAAAGGAGCAGAACTGATTGAGCATGTCTTTGAAGATGTGAAAGTGACCGGCACGGTCAGGAAGAATGAAAATGGAGAAAACGTCATCAGGGTGTCTTCCTATGAATTGATCATTGAAGAGGGCGTTGATGACAGTGAAGAAAGCATTGAGTCGGAAGAATAATAGGTAACGAAAAAAAGCAGGTTGGGGGTTCTAAAAACTCTCGCCTGCGCTGAACATAGAGCAACCTGGCTGAAGATTCGGATTGTGCAGCTATCTGCCTGGAACCATAACTCAATGGGGGCATACTATGCCTGGACCAAAACGAGTTGAAAACTTTGAAGAAATAAAGGGCATCATTGTTCCTATGGAATGGAGCAGGGATGGAAAAGTGATAGGGATAGGCGTCAGCACTAACCGTGAGCAAGAGTATGCTATTGAAAAGGATAGCGTCTATTTCCGAGATTTGATCAAACTTATTCAGCAGTCTGTTATCGTTTCAGGAACAATAGAGGAAACCGCCAGGGGAAAGAAGACCTTAAACGTGGAAAATTACCAGTTGGTCCTCATGAGCAGTTGAAGGAAAGTATACGCAAGGTATTTCACTTATGGAAGCCGCATCGGCCAATTTGCCGC
>JBHPJW010000040.1:0-23839 GCA_042567505.1 Fibrobacterota bacterium | reverse complement strand
CCCCTTTGTGCGGGGGGGCAGGGCGGAAGAGACGCGGGTGTTTTTAAACGGCGTGCCTCTGGTCCAGCCCTATCATTTCGGATCCGTGTTTTCCATTGTAAACATGGAGGCCGTGGAGCATGTCAAGCTCTACAGCGGCGGTTTCCCTGCCGCTGCCGGGGACGCGCTTTCCGGCGCGCTTCTGATAAATACCCGCAGGCCCTCCATGGATACGGCCGCGCTGTATGCGGACCTGTCCCTTTTCCGGGGAAACGGGCATGTGAGCGTGCCCGTTGTCAAGGACCGTCTGGCCTTAAGCGTCTCCTGCCAGGACCTGTGGTATGACTACACCCTGCAGAAACTGCTGGAGCTTACCGTAAGCGACAGCGCCTTTGAGATCGAGATGCAGGAATACCGGAAATACATAAACCTGCCCAACTACCGGGACTGGCAGTACGGCCTGACCTGGAAGGTGAACAATTCTGTCAACCTTCATTATACCGGGATATCAGCGGGAGACTTTTTCAACGTGACCATCCCCAAGCAAAAAAACTACTTCAGAAAAAGAGAGGTCTTTCCGGTAGAGCAGGTGAACATATTTCCCGCCGAAAACCTCAAGCAGGCCCAGGACCTGGGTCTGGACAGTCTTTCGCTGGTCGACATCGACAACCAGGTGCATATTATCAATGTTCCCTGGACAGCTTCAGAAGACCTCTGGCTCCAGACCACGGCGGCCGGGCAGTGGCAGACCTGGGACGCGGCCTTTGCCAACGCGGAGGAGGAACTGGGCGCCTCCCTGCCGGCGGCTGTTTTCACTCCTTATTACAAGGGCAGCTCAGCCAAAGAATTCAGGCTGGACCTTTTCCAACGCTTCTTCAACCTTGATCAGCAGGCCGTCTATTCTGGGTTCCAGGACCATCTCCTGACCATGGGCGGCGGGTACTATTACCGCTACCAGTCTTTTCACACCTTTCTTCCTCTGCCCATATATGAAATCATCGCTACCAGCAACATCGATCTGCTGGGGGGCCTGGGATATTTTGATCCGCATGGATTTGAGATCACCAGGGAAAACCCGTCCCTGAGCGCCATGGACTACCTGGGTGAGTTCCCCCGCCGGATCCGGTTTGATAACCTGGGAAGCATTGAGGTCCAGAAGTATTCAGTCTACGGCAGCGATGAATGGGAAATGTCTTCTGACCGGCGCCTGCATTTCGGCATCAGGGGCGATTATAACCCGGGTTCCAGGGAGTATTTCCCCAGCCCCAGGGCCAGCTTATACCAGCGCCTGAACTCCAGGAATGAACTGGTACTGGGGGCGGGCCTGTATATGCAGGACCATCCGGAGTTTTTCCAGCTCAGCAGCAATCCCAACCTGGTTTCTGAAAAGTCCCTGCACGTAAACCTTGAATGGGTGCGGGCCCTGGGCCGGCGATCCCGGCTGGAATGGTCCAATTACTGTAAATACAGTTTTGACGCGTTTTCCGGCAGCCTGGTTCCGACCGGAAACATCGACCTCTCCAGCCTGCTGATCCCCAGGCCCAATTCCGGTCTGTCCCGGGCCGAGATTGATACCATCCGGGCGCTGCTGGAAACCGGGCCCGATCCTTCCTCTCTGCCGGACGCTGTGAGACAGGCGGCCGAATACCTGTTCGGTGATCTCATGTTTACCTACGGCAACGCTGGGACCGGCTTCGCGGCGGGCACGGAACTGGCCTGGTTCTACGCGCCGATGAAGATCTGGTCCGGCTGGGCTTCCCTGGACCTCAGCCTTTCCCGCCGCCAGGACAATCCGGGCGGACCTTTTTACGATTACGGGTACCACCGGCCCTGGTCGGTGAACTGGGTGAACACGTTTCGCCTTCCCGGCCGGTATGTCCTGGGATGTAAACTGCGGCGCTCGGCCGGGTTTGCCTACACCCCCTATACCGGGACGTTAAACGACGGAGGCGTGGGAGGGGAAACCATCACGGTGGGGGCCCGCAACAGCGCCCGGTACGCGCCCTACAGCCGCTTCGACATCCGCCTGACCAAGACCGCCACTGTCATGGGGAAAAGCCTGGAAACCTACTTCGAGGTGTGGAATTCTTTTAACAGTCCCAACTATTTCCTGCGGGACGGCAAGACCGGGGAGTTGAAATTTCCCGACCTGAACCTGCCTTTTCCTTTTTTGTTTTTTGGTTGCATATATCAGTGGTGACATAACTTCTGCGGTTCCATTAATCAATACGTCACCCTGTCTGCCTCGCCAGAGCCGATCGGCGAAGGCGGGAGCCTGTCGAAGGGTTGCGGTTCGCTCAGTTACGATTGATTCCATTTCTTTGGTGCTTGTTTTTTTCCTTTCACCTTCTGCTTGTTCTTATTTTTTTCTTTCCACTTTCTTTGCTCGCTCAAAGAAAGTGGAGTAAAGAAAGAGCGCCGCTCAATCGCCGCGGAGGCTGTTTTTGCCAAGGCGGGGAAATTCGCTTTAACGTTTTGGCTAATTTCAATTTCATTTAGGGGTCATTTAATGCTGTCCATGTAGTTTTAGATACATTGGTGTTCCAAAACAGCTCAACTTCCCCGCCGTCCGGTCCAGTTGTTACAGAGTATTTCCAGGTATTTAAAACATACCTGGTTGGACCTGTGCCTGAACTGTCCCCGTGCTAGCCGTCATGCTGAGCCTGCCTGCCCTCAGGCCAGCTAGGGCGGAGCGAAGCGAAGCCCCGAGCCTTGGCAAAGGCGGGTCAAAGTATGACGACCGCTCAGGGCGGATTTTTCGTCCTCGTGCTGGAGTTTTTCAATAGAGCGCGGATTAATGCATGCGATAATTTCATATCAGGTTATATTTACCATAGCTGTTTCATCCCGGTTATGGTACCCTTTATTGCACATATGCGTCTTCAAGCCATAATCTCTCCGGCCTTTGCCTTTTGGCTGCTTGCCATAACGGCCGCTGTCCAGGCCAAGATACTATCACCTGAACGCCGCATTGCCTGGTCGCCGGGCATTCCCGGCGGGATTCCCAATCCGCCGGTCAGTGTCACCCTGACCGATTACGGAGCAGTTGGAGACAGCCTTACTGACAATTCCCAGGCCTTTACAGACGCCATGGCCGCCCTGCCGGCCGGGGGAGGCGTGATATACATACCCGAAGGCAGGTACCTGATAAGAAGCACGCTTTCCCTGGGCTCGGGCGTGGTGCTGCGGGGCGCCGGACACCAGCAGACCCATCTGTATTTTGACCTGGGCGGCCAGGCCATAAACTGCGTGGAGATGCTCACCTACCAGCGCGGGGACTGGGTAGCGTGCCTTTCGGGATACAACAAAGGCTCCCGGCGGATAGTGGTGGCCGACGCTTCCGCTTTTCAGGCCGGAAACTTTGTGGAGATCCAGCAGAGCAATGATTCGGCCCTGATGTATACCCAGCCGGAATGGAATCAGGACTGGGCCCAGGACGTTATCGGGCAGATTATCCCCCTGGAGGACGTGCGGGGAGACACCCTGGTCCTCGGCAGGGAGTTTTATATCGATTACCAGGCGGACTTTAATCCGCTGGTCCGCACCCAGGGTTTTGTGGAATACGCTGGCGTGGAAAAGCTCCATATCAAAAAGGTTGATTCATCCAGCGACGGGGCCACCATCTTTTTAAAAAACGCCGCCTACTGCTGGGTGAGGAAAGTGGAAAGCGAGCATACCAGAGTCGCCCATGTATCCACTACCACGGTCTACGCCAGCGAAATCAGGGACAGCTACTTCCACCACTCCTATGACTACGGGGGAAGCGGACACGGCTACGGCGTAAGCATAGGGTACCACACCACTGACTGCCTGATAGAAAACAACATCTTCTACCATCTCCGCCACGCCATGCTTTCCCAGTCGGGGGCCTGCGGCAACGTGTTCGGATACAATTACTCCGCCTCGCCTGTGCAGGGCGAGGGAGAGATAAACTTAAATGACGGCTGGACGCCCGACGACATCTCCCTGCACGGCCATTACGCCTTCATGAACCTGTTCGAGGGCAACAGCGTGGTGGAAATCGGCATCGGGGACTACTGGGGCCCCTCGGGACCGGGCAACACCATGTTCCGGAACACCGTCCGCGGCAATGAGGGTTTTGAGGGCATATACATCATGGATTATTCCCACGGGCAGAACATCATGGGAAATGTGCTTAAAGACGGAACCGGCAACATCCTCGATATTGACAGCACCTGCCAGGGTACGCTTGCCCATGGCAACTTGGTAAGCGGCGTCCTGAGCTGGGACCCGTCGGTCGCCGATCAGCAGCTCCCGGTTTCTTATTACCTGACGGAAAAGCCCGCTTTCCTGGGAGAGGCGCCATGGCCCCTGACAGGACCGGACGTCACAGGCGCCGCCGACCTGCCCGCCCTGGCCCGTTTTGAAAGCGGCAATTACATAGCCCGCGCCCTCCCCCGCCCCACTGGTCCCCGGTTAATCGGGTATGCTCTCTGGTCCGATGCCTGCGGGAATATCCATTACAGGTTTCCTCACTCCGTGCATGGTGAATTGAATGTGTTTGATACCAGGGGAAAGCTGATTGCCCTGGAACAGGTCAGCAGCGCTTCCGGCAGGATAAGTCTCGGGGATAAACAGGGGGAGTTACTTCCGGACGGATTGTATCTCGTCCTGCTGAGGACCCCAGCCGGAACCATATCCGGAAAGGCATTGAAGGCCTTCCCCTGATCTCCCGCTGCCTTGCCGCGGCAACAGCCGGGACCGGGAGATCCCCTTCCTTCGAAGGGAATTACAGTGTAAAGCTGCTTTTAAAATTCTTCCAGCGTTTCCCTGGTTATACGCTATGATTAAACCGAAGAGGCCTGTGACCGGTCATTCCGTCAGCATTATCTTCCGCACGGCCCTGTACTCCCCGGCCATCAGCCGTACCAGATAAATGCCCGCAGCACGGGATCCGTGGTTCCAGGTAACCTGCGAGGATGGGCCGCCGAAGGCCGGTTGCCCGCTGATAAAAGTCTCCACAAGTCCGCCTTTCATATCATGGACGGTCACCCATACTCTGCCAGCCTTGACCTGATACCTGATGACCGTCTGCCCGGTGACGGGATTGGTATGGCATGATACATGGAAACGGTTCCGCGCTATCCCGGACAAGTCCCCGGCGTCCAGGGCCGGGGAGGTGACATCGTCAGCCACCCAGCCACTGGTATTGGGGTCCCAGCGGCCATACTCGGATTTAAGGTGAAAGTCGCCGTTGGCGGTATCGGCCAGCAGGGGATCTTCCATGCTGTTCCCCTCCCCGGGCCAGGAGGTCACCTGGCTGATGGAATAGGTCATAACAAGAGCGTTATCACTGACGGAACAGTAGTCTCCTTCAAAATACACGTCACTGTTGCCCCGGTTCCCCCAGAAGATGCTGTTCTTTACCCAGACCCGGGAATCCGCCACCCAGAGACCGCTGCCGTAGTAATTCGTGGTAGAGTTATTTACCACCGTGCAGTTTGATATCCAGGCATATGTTTTCGGTTACGGTCCCGCTGCCGAAAAAACAGCCGGTAGAGCAATGATCCCCCCGGGCCATGTTGTTTTCAAAGAGGTTCCCCTTGACCAGGAAGCCAGTGCCGCCGGTGTAAATACCGGCCCCCCGGTTGTCTGATTCGTTATCGCGGATGATGTTATCTAAAATGACCAGGCCTTCGCCGCTGATTTTAATGCCGGCGCCGTACTCGCTCGAGCTGTTGTCAACCAGGTGACAATTTTCAATGATACAGTTTGAGATGGTATCAGCGGTCAGGCCCGCGTCACCCCAGTCCCTGGGCGCCAGCACGCCCCTGTTGCCGCCGGTAAGAGTGAAGCCGTCCACACGGCAGTCGGCCGCCCGGTGTATGATGACCACCGCTGTACTGGATGAGCCCTGTATGGTCGTTACGTTCCCTTCCGGGTCACGTGAGGCAAAATCACCTCCCCCGGGATAGCCGCCCAGGAGTTTAATGGTCTTTGATTCGATGTCAATGCTTTCGTTATAGGTCCCGGCGGCCACCTTGACCGTATCCCCGGACCCGGCGCCATCGATGGCGGCCTGAATGGAGGCTCCGGATTCCACAGTATGAGACGCGCCAAAAAGACCTGCAGAAAAAAATACCAGGATGATTAAACAAATTGATTTCACGGATATCCCCCCCGCACTAATATACAATTAATTTAATGAGCGACGGCCGAGGAGAAGAGCGGATGCCCCATCATTTGTACTTGATTTTATAGACCAGGACCACGATTATAAATATAAGCGTAACCGAGTTCGCGATAAACACCGGCAGGTCTCCTATTATGGCCCCGTACAGGCTCCACAAAAACACACCGGACGCCAGTATCACATACATGCCGAGGGACAGGTCCCTGGTATTCCTGGTTTTAACGGTCTTGAGGACCTGTGGGATAATGGCTACGGTGGTGCAAAAACCGGCGATGAGTCCAAGAAGAGTGATGAGTTTCATAGTGGTGTCCGGAAAGGTAATTTATACCGGGAGATACAGCAAAGCCCTGTTGTTCGCTTTTTGGCAAAGGTGGAACCGGGGTGCACTGGGAGAAAGCTGTGGATACTTTTTTATTTATTGAAGGGGGTCGGCCTCACCCCAAGCCCCTCTCCACCGCATGGAGAACAGTTTGCAGAAACCGGCAGAGAGTGGCTGACGAGCAGAGGATGTTCACTATAAGTTTATTTACCCGCAGATTTTACTGAGAACTCCTGCACCGCGTCCGCTATCGACAGGACTATCATCCTCTGGTAAACGGGATGTTCCAGCAGCTGTTCCTCTTCCCGGTTCAGGATGACCCCGCATTCCACCAGCACCGCCGGCATTTCAGCCGTCTTTAACACCACCAGGCCGTCAAAGCGGTAGATGCCTTTTTCCGCATCCACAAGGGGACGGTTCTCGCCCTCTATCTTTTCGGCGTGATGCAGAGTAGGGGAAAATCCATTGCGCCGCAGTTCTTCTCCCAGGAATCCGGCGAAGGCCAGGCTCTCAGAGGCCCGTGGATTTTTTCCGGAATAAAACAGGGAATATCCCCTGATGGAGTCGACATAAAAACGCTCGCTCCCCCCGTGCTTCCAGGTCAGCAGGTAGCGGGGCTGGGCGGAATCATGGTGAATGGAGATGAACAGGCCGGCCCGCTTCTCGCCCGCAACCCTGGTCCGGTCCGTGAGGGCGATGTCCCCTCCGTCCCGGTTGATGATAAATGAGCCGCCGAATCCCCGGGCCGTCAATTCTCCCAACAGCTGCTCGGCGATGTTCTTATTGAAAAGGAATTCACCTTTCCCCCTGGCGCTGACGGCGCCCGGATGGTTGAGCGTATGGCCGATGTCAATGGCAACGGTAAGAGGTTCCCGGCCCATTTCCGGCTTTGCGCAACCGAGCAGAAGCCCCGACATCAACCATAATCCGATTAATTGCTTGTCCATACCTTAAAATTAACTCATAAAGCCGGCGTTTGGTAAAATTGATTTTCTTACCGGAGAAAATGAGGCGGAGAGCTGTGAAAGGTGAGGTATCATTTGTCATTATGTGCCCCCTTGCACTCTTTCTGTGAATATGGGCACGTCATTGGTCATTAGTCGTCGGTTACATTTGCCTAATGACTAATGATTCCTCACAACTAACAACCAAGGTCGAGCCCGGCATGACAAACAATCGTAATTTCAAAACTGTCCCTATCATATTATTTCCGCCTTGCTCCGGATGCCTATTTGACACCCGAAGAAATTAATATTTGTAGTTTGAAAACATAAATTATGGTAAACTTATCTTATTTATCATTTGAAAATGAGAGGAATGCATGCCTGAAAAAATTCAAGCCATCATCAATCCAAAATCAGTGGCGGTCATAGGCGCCACCAACCGCCCGGGCAGCGTGGGCCTGGCCGTCATCAGCAACATCCTCAAGGCCGGCTTCAAGGGAGTGGTGTACCCGGTCAACCCCAAGGCCAAGTCCGTGCAGAGCATCAGGGCCTATCCCACCCTAACCGACGTCCCGGATGAAATCGACCTGATCGTGGTCATTGTCCCGGCCAAGGCGGTGGCCTGTGTGATTGAAGAAGCCGGGAAAAAAGGCGTGAAAGGGGCCGTGGTGATAACGGCCGGCTTCAAGGAAGGCGGGAGCGAGGAAGGCATCGCCATGGAAAAAGCGGTGAAGGCCGTGGCTGATAAGTACGGCATCCGCCTCGTGGGCCCCAACTGCCTTGGCGTCATCAACACCAACCGGAACATCCAGCTGAACGCCAGTTTCTCCACCAAGATGCCCAAGGCCGGAAATATCGCATTTATTTCCCAGTCCGGGGCGCTCTGCACAGCGGTGCTGGATTACGCCGAAGGGAGAAACATCGGGTTTTCAAAGTTCATCAGCTTCGGAAACAAGGCCGATGTGAGCGAGACCGATCTGCTGAGTTATCTCAAGGACGATCCGGACACTGACGTGGTTCTGATGTACCTGGAGGACATCAGCAATGGCAGGGAATTTTTGGAAACCGCCAGGGAAATCATCTGGGACGCCGGCAAACCCATGCTGGCCATCAAATCCGGCCGATCCAAAGAGGGAGCCCGGGCCGCCGCCTCCCATACCGGCTCCCTGGCCGGTTCGGACAACGCCTACGACGCCATTTTCCATCAGAGCGGCATCCTGCGGGTGGAGGGGGTCAACGAGCTGTTCAATTACGCGGTGGCGCTCTCGCTGCAGCCCATTCCCAGGGACAACCGCATAGCCATCGTCACCAATGCCGGGGGACCCGGCATCATGGCCACAGACGCCGCCATCCGGCACAACCTGAAAATCGCGGAAATATCAGATGATACCAAACAGAAGCTGAGAGAGACCCTGCCCCCTACCGCCGCGGTCAACAATCCGGTGGACGTGATAGGAGACGCCACCCATGAGCGCTATGAGGCAGCGGTCCGCTATATCCTGGCGGATGAAAACGTGGACGCCGCAATTGTGATTCTCAGCCCCCAGGCCATGACCGACATTCTGGAAACGGCCAAAATCATTCCGAGAGTAAGAAAGGACATTGACAAGCCTATTCTCTGCTCTTTCATGGGCATCGTGGATGTTTCCCAGGGCAGCCGCTACCTGGAGAAAAACGGCATTCCCAATTACGCCTTTCCGGAAGCGGCCGTGCGCAGCCTGGCTTCCATGGTGGACTTCGGAAGGCTTTTAAGCCTTAAACAAAAACAGGTCCGCACCAGAACCGCTGACCGAAACATGGCGGCAGCCTTGATAAAAAAGAAGCTCGGGACACGGGACAAATACTATATGGGGGAGAAAGAAGCTAATGAAATCCTCAACTGCTATGGATTTCCCCTCTTGAAAAGCCATCTCATCACAGATCGCTCAGGGGTGGCCGCAGCGGCGGAAAAAGTGGGCTTCCCCGTTGCCATGAAAATCATGTCCCCTGACATCGTGCATAAATTCGACGCCGGCGGTGTGAAACTCAAGGTAAAATCAATTGAGGAAGCCGAAGCCGTCTATGACCAGATTATCAGCAATATTAAAAACCATAATCCCGAGGCGGCCATTGAAGGCATTCTCATGGAGAAGATGGCGAAGAAGGGAGTAGAGGTCATCCTGGGCGCTGTGAAGGACCCGAAATTCGGGCCTATCTGCATGTTCGGCCTGGGTGGTACCTTTGTGGAAGCAATAAAAGACGTCACGTTCCGCCTGTCTCCCATGTGGGAGGTGGACGCGGAGCTGATGATTAAGAGCATAAAGACCTACCGGATCCTGAAGGGAGTGCGGGGCGCTCCTCCCTCGGATATCCTGGCCATCAAGGACTGCATTATCAGGCTGTCCCAGATGCTCGACGACCACATGGAAATAGCTGAGCTGGATATCAATCCCCTGATAGTTTATCCCGAAGGCGAGGGCTGCGTGGTGGCGGACAGCCGGATTTTGTTGCGGGAGGTTGGGTGATTCGGTGATTTTTAGCGATTTCGGTGGATCGTCATGCTGATCTTGTCGAAGCATGACGGTGCTTCATTTCCTGCAGGAATGTCACCCTTCGACAAGCTCAGGGTGACGTCAACTTACCTTTGTTTTTAAATACTCTTATCGCTTATCGTTACCGAAATTATACGGGAGCTATACATGCTGGCCCCAATCAAGACTCCCCTACCGCGGAAAAACACGTGATCCGGTTCCGGCCGTTTTCCTTGGAATGGTACATAGCCTTGTCCGCGTTGTCGATGATCTCCTGCTTGGTCATCCCGTCCTGAGGATAAGTTGCGCTACCAATACTGACGGTTACCTTCAAGATTTCACCTTCATTGGGAATCTCCATGGCCTCGATGGCCTGTCGTATTCTTTCCGCCAGCATGGCGGCGGCGGCTTCATCCGCTTTAATCATCACCACCACAAATTCCTCCCCGCCATACCTGGCGCACAGGTCCGTGCCCCGGATAACTTTCTGCAGGGTTTTGGCCACTGATCGCAGAACCTCGTCCCCCACCGGATGGCCATAAGTGTCATTGAAATTTTTAAAGTGGTCGATGTCCATCAGCAACAGGGACAGTTTATCTTTGTATCTCTGGGACCGCGTCAGTTCGTTGAAAATGAATTCCTGGAACTTCCGGTGATTGGGAATGTGAGTCAGGCCGTCCACCGTGGCCAGCTTTTCCATTTCGCTGTAGAGTCTGGCCTTGGTAATCGCTGTGGAAAAATTGGTCAACAGGGTCTTAAGCATGCGCATCTCTCTGCCGGAATACACTCCCCGCTGGTTGGATTCCATACCCACCACCGCTATGATGGCCTGGTTCTCGTTAAAAACAGGGGCGATTAAGAGCTCCTGGGGCCGCTCTTCCGGTTCCCCTTCAAAGCCGAACCTCACAAAATCACCCATTTCCTCCCTGAAATTCTGTATTACCGTTTCTTTGCGCTGTCTGAATACACGTCCATATATACTCATGGTATTCTTAATGTCAAATTCCTGTCCCCTCTTCAAGCCGTCAGCGTTGCTCAGTACGTCCCATATCTGGCCTTTGGCGTTCTTGGCGTTGTAAACACAAATCACCACTCTCCTGTGGGCAAATATTTTTGTCAGCGACTCACCCAGGATGGAGATTATCTCCTCCACCTTCAGGACCTTGGTGAGCAAACTGGTGACTTCATAGAGAGTGTCGGCCCATTGGGCCTGTTTGTGCACCTTATCCGTCAGCTGGGCATTGGTGACCATGGCCGCGGCAATCTGGGTAAACCTGCGCAGCAATTCCTTGTGTTCATCCGTGAAAGCCCTGATATGACTGGAATCTACCACCAGCAGGCCTTTTATTACTCCTGTTTCAGGGTCTTTAACCGGCATGGCCATCACAGAGTTTATTTCTTCTGGCTCGGAATAATATTCCAGCTTGCCAGGATATGACTTTACGTCTCCGGTAACAAGACCCGTGCTCTTTAAGGCCGCCCTGCCTATTATACCCTTTCCCTTGGTTATCACTGCCTTGGAGTTTAAAAAACGGGACTTGGAAACCACAGCGTTCATATAAAACCTGTTTCCATCCTCCGAGGCGAGGAATCCAATGGCAGAAAGGCTCTTAAAGTTCCGGCTCATGAAATAAACCACGGTATCCAGAATGGAGCTCATGCTGGTCTGGAGCTCATCTTCCTGTTTCACAAGATAATCCCGGGAAACATACCCCTCGGCCCCGTCTGGATGAGCACCGGCTTCCGGGACCTGCTCCTGTTCCTTTACCGCGCCCGTTGCCCGAATTGCCATTCCGCTGGAGCGGGAAACGGGTGTTCCCCTGGTAATGTTTTGAATCCTCCTGTAATTTACCGCCAGGGCCAGCAGACCAGCGACGGTGGCGGAAATCAGGGGATATCCGGTTTCCTCCATGGTCAGGTTCCAGAAAACAATCCGGGCGCCCGGCAGGAAAGCATACAGCTGATTCAAAAAGGCTGTTGCATAAACTGCCCACATGAAAGCAACTCCGGCCAGGGCAAGTAAAGGACGCGCGGTAAGGCTTACCGCAGAGCAGGTTAAAATCAACAGGGCTGGATTCCACTCATAATAGAGCCCTCTCAAATAAAATAAACCCACCAGGGTAATCAGGTAGAGGAATAAAACCTGAGCCAGGTAACTGTACCCGTAAACTCCCCCCTGCCGGTTGGAACTGAAAAGAGAAAGAAGTCCTATAAGGCAAACAAAGGCTAGAAAAGAGTACTTGTAATCTGGCAGGGCAAGGGACGGCAGGTAGTGAATCCCAACCAGGCCTGCCGATATCAGGACAATGTTACCACTCCAATGCCAAAAATTTCTCATATGATCAACAGGCCCTAATTCCGGGATTTTCGGTTGTTACCGCTTCTCTCAAAAACTTGAATTTGATACTACAAGTATACCATATAAGACATGGCAGGGGACGATTTTCCCTAAAAAACCGGCCAATTTATAGAAACTGCTCCAGCTTTTTCTCCTGTTTAACCAATTGCACCAGTTTTTTTAATTCAGCCCTTTTATCCTTGTGCACTATGAGAGTGACCCCGTTGTGCTGGACAACCAGCAGGTCCTTAATCCCATAGGTGGCCATCATCCCGGATTTGGAGAAACAAGTGGTATTTACCGTGTCAATTCCCACCGCATCCCCAATCAGCGTATTCCCATGCTTGTCAGGTTTATGCAGGCGGTCAAGGGCAGTCCACGAGCCAATATCGTCCCAGGAAAAGTCCGGAACCACCATGCTTATGTCCGGGGCTTTTTCCATGATTCCAAAATCAATGGAAATACCCTTGATAGAGGAATAGATCTCCCTCAGCTTTTTGTCAAAAACCCTGCTCCCAAATTTTAAAGTTCCAGCAGATTCAAAGGCACGGTAAGTGTGTGGCAGGTGCTGCTTGAATAGATCCCACAGGTAATCCACCCGCCAGGCAAACATTCCGCTGTTCCAGAAATGCCTCCCGGATTTACAGTACCGCTTTGCTTTTGGCATGTCGGGCTTTTCATGAAACTGTTTGACCTTGAAGCAGTCAAGTCCATGCAGGGACTTAAGTTTTTCACTGGACTCTATGTATCCGTATCCAATTTCCGGCCGGGTGGGACGGATGCCGAAAGTAACCAGCGTCCCGCCGCTTTCTGCCAGGCGGCCGGCCGCTTTAATCGCCTTAATCAGCTTCGAGGATGGTGAAATGGCATGATCGGCTGTTAATACCGCCATAATACCCTTTGGATCACTTGCTGAAATCAGCTTACCGGCCAGGGCGATGGCGGCGGCCGTATCCCTTCCCTGTGGTTCTCCTATAAGTATGATGTCCTTCCTCTTTCCCGTAATCCTACTGATAGGGGCTTCCAGGTGTTTGCTGGCGATTATATGGATAGGGGCCGAGGTTTTCAGCATTGAGATGTGTCTCAATGTGTCCTCCAGCATGGTTTTCTCCGTTACCAGGGGAAGCAGCTGTTTGGGATTTTTACTGTTGCTGAAGGGCCAGAAACGCTCTCCTTTTCCGCCTGCCAGAATCACTGGGTATATCATATGCTGTCCTCTCTTTTTATGAGTAATTTTGCTGAATTTCTGCAAAATTTAGAAAAAAATGGCTAGAGATGTTTAAAAAACTACCCTCATTCAGGAGGGATAATTTACTATGAAAGCACAGGATGAAATTGTATACTGTAAGAGGAAAATGTTCTCATGGCAACCTCAAATATCTCAAAAAACACAACTAAACCCTTGAAGAGACCTCAACGGAGATTTATTGATCTTCATGTTCACTCAAAATACTCAGACGGCGACTTTGAAGTAAACGAAATCATAGATATTTGCCTGCAGCGGGATCTGAAAGCTGTTGCAATCACCGATCATGATACCATAGACGGCTTTAATGATGGCAAGGAGTATGCTGAGGAATCAGGATTGGAGCTTGTTCCCGGAGTTGAGATCAGCGCCTATTACGACGGAAGTGAAATCCACATTTTAGGGTACCTGTTTGACCCGACCAATCTCAACCTGAATATGAAGCTCTCGGAACTTCAGCAGAAAAGAAAAACCCGGGCAAAAAAGATAGTGCAGAAGCTGAATTCCCACGGAATCGATATCAGCATGGAAAGGGTTTTTGAAAAAGTAAAGGGCACCAGTATTGGAAGACCGCATATTGCTGCTGTCATGCTGGAAGAAGAATACATCTCCACCTTTTCCGAGGCCTTTGAAAAACACCTCTCCAGCGAAAACATAAAGGAATTTGAAACAGAAAAGCTGACCCCGATAGAGGCCATGGACATGATCAAACAAGCCGGAGGCGTAACCGCCATGGCCCATCCGGCGGAAACCAATAGAGATGATCTGATTGAGCCCCTGGTGCAAGCGGGTTTATCCGGAATTGAGACATACTGCAACGGCGCTGACCGCTCAACCGTTTCCCGATACAGAAACATCGCAAAAAAATTCAATCTGATATTCTGTGGAGGTTCCGATTTTCATAATGATAAAGGGGGAGGGAAATTCCTGCCTGGCTGTGTGAAGGTCCCCTATGCCTCTCTTACGGCATTGAAGAGGCTCAGGGACAGTAAGGCGTGAGGCGTTTTGATAATTTTCATTAGTGTCCGGGTAAAATCTGGTTTTTTTTTGACAGGATGGACAGGATAAACATGATATTTTTCACCTCAGGTAAATCAAAAAACCAAAATCCGCCAATGCACACATAACTATATGACATCTATAAAGTTAATTTTGAATATTTTACAAAACATATCTCGTAAAATAACCTGTCAGATACAAAATAAAGGATATAAAATGGGCGAAACACATGATTTCTTTAATCCATTCCATCCTGTACATCCTGTCAAAAAAATGTGCTTACCTACAGTAGCTCACAGGCTTATCGCGAATGGTGAGGAATTTAGCCGGACACTACTGAATAATTATTAATTCTAAATTAAGTTAAAGACCTTAAGTAACCAGAGGACAGCATTAAGCAGGAAATAAGGGACAGGTGGCAGAAAAACTTCTGACTTCCTTCTTGGATTTCCTAGCTACTGCCCCCCGACTCCTGACCGCTCTATTCCCGGAAACAGCATGAACTGGATAGATATTATCATACTCGCCGGTACCGCGTACCTGATAATCCGCGGCTGGCAGACGGGCATCATTAAAACCATTTTCCGTTATCTCTCCATCCCGGCCGGTCTTATAACAGCCATAAGCTACCAGGAGAGTTTCAGGTTAAAACTGGCAGGCCTGGAATTCAATCTATCAGATTTCTGGCTAACCACGCTTTCTTTTGTGATCCTCTTTATCATTGCGGCCGGCGGAGTACAGATGCTGGGATTCTTTATTTCAAAATTATTGAAGCCAACACCACTCGGCCCCCTGGACAGGATCAGTGGGGCCTTTATCGGGGTGGTAAAAGCCGGCTTGATATGCATCCTGCTCACTTTCCTGCTTTCGCTGGCTCCCTCCCGGTCTTCTTTTTCTTCCCACCTGGCTGGTTCTACCGTGCTGCGAGAATGCCTGATTGTCCTTCCCTGGCTCAAAAAGGTATACGCGGATCATGGTTTAAGATTGCTTTCTCCCGTAAAATACTTTTCACCTGATTCTCTGCAGGACGTTAAGACAGATTCAGTTGACAGTATATCATCAGAGAGTCCTGAGGCAGCTGAATGATATTTTTATACCGGGAACGGTGAATGTGACAATACCCGAAATATTTATCGGAAACATTATCTGAATCCGGTATTGAGGCCGGAAACCTGCACCGCAATCAGGAGAGGCTGATCAGACACATCCTTAACCTGCCCAATCTCAGTCTCCGGAACATCCTTGAACCCATCCCGGGTAAATATCACCTTGACGCCGGATACGGACCGGAACAAGGCCATTCAAGCTGTCACCAGCAATTACCAGCAGTTTTATCTTGTCCTGGAAGGCCGTAAGTCCGCCGGATTTCTAACCCCTTATGACATTTGGGGAATGGGGTCGGACTCGCCTGTTAAAGAGTACCTTTCTCCCGGATCCGTTCTCTCTCCCCACAGCACGGGAATAGATGCCCTCAAACATCTGTTATCAGTAAAAAGAAATATGGTCCTGGTTGGAACCCAGGATGGGATTGAAGGCTGCATAACACTCTGGAAACTCCTGGGAAAAGGCCTAAGACAGACTTAAAACCAGCATTTTAACCTGGAAGCGGTTGTTCCCATTACACCAATATAATGTTAAAATTATGCATGAGATTATGACTTAAAGGTGTTCCGGTTTCTCTGTGGTTTTTGTTAAACCCCAATTAACCAACCCATGGTTGATAACAACATAAATCGATTACAGAGAGAACCGGTTGGCGGCTCTTTTTTTTGGCCTGTCACCGGTGCCGGGAAATTCCTTTTCGGCATGATCCTGCTGGGCTGCGGTTCCGGCCTTATCTGCTTGATACTGTGCATAATCACCTGGTCATACCAGGCCTCTTCTTTCAGACACTACAGGCAGGTAAATGCTTCCCTGAAAAAAGAATTGTCGGCTGCCGAGGGAAAGCAACAACAGCTGCTAACGGAGTTTATGCAAATAAACCAGGCTGAAGAATATCTGAGAATGAGCTGCGGCCTGCAGAATGACCGGTCCTCCCACAGATTCGCCACCGGCGGCAAAACGTCTCCTGATGATATGTTTATCAATTCAAGCGATCCTCTGTATAAACGATATTCCCTTATAAACAGGTCCACAGAAATCCTGAGCCATAACCTTGCCCTGGCTGCAAACCATTTTAAGGAATTGCAGACATACCTGCAATATCAAGCCCATTTAAGGGCGCACACACCGGTGGTGGCGCCGGCCTCTGGGCAGTTGAGCAGCCAGTTTGGTTATCGTGTTCATCCTTTCAGCGGGAGAAGAAGCTTTCACTTCGGTGTTGACATAGCCGCCAAAAAATGGACTGAGGTTTACGCCTCCGCCGATGGTAAAGTGGGATCAACCAGATATAATGCCAGCCTGGGGAAAATCATTTGTATCGACCATGAGAACGGTTATGTCACCGTATATGCCCATCTGGCAAAAAGAACAGTGGAAAAAGGGCAGTTGGTAAAGAGATATGACCTTATCGGCTACATGGGTTCATCAGGACTGACCACCGGAACTCACCTTCATTATGAAGTGCACCGGGACCAAATCCCCAGAAATCCTGTCAATCATATATTGCCGGAAGGCGTGATGGTGGATTAAAATAAGTTTCAGGACCTTTTTTATAAACTGAGCCGTCAAATAGATTTACTTTTAGGTAAGTTCTCAGCAAAGGCTGATGAATACAGGACTGACGCGGAGCTTATGAGCATATGCATGTCCTTGCACTGGGGACTCAACTGAATTGATTTTCTCATCATTTTTCAGGGATTTTTTCCGACTATGAAAACATTTTTGCGCCTGGCGTTTCCCTTTTTGCTGTTCGTCACCTGGTCTCAGCAAGCGCCCGCGGAGGAATTTGCCGGGGAAGTGTACCTGATGCCATTCAGTGTGCCTGTAAATGGAACGGCCGGGAACATTCCCGCGTCATTAAACGCGCCTTCACAATTCATCGCATTCCCGGCGGACATGGGAAGAGAAACTGCCTTCAACGTTGAGATGGCTACCCTCCCGATCTTCGGCGGTCTATCAGAAGTTTTCTCGGCCGGCGCCTTGTTTCCGCTGGACGCCAATACCGAGATAGGCGTATTCGGCGCCATGGTCCCGGCCGAAGAAATTTATACCTGTTCCGAACAGAGCACCACAGCGGAACAGAGGGCGGCAGATCCGGTTTACAGACCCCTGCCCTGCGCCGAATCGGGTACGGAACTAAAAAATGTGGCCTACCTGGCATATATGAATATTAAAAGACGTTACACTGCCTTTTTGCCAAGGACAGACTTTTCCACCAATCCCGTACCCCTGGTGTTTACTTTTGGGACCAATGTGAAATATTTCAAGGACGAGTTGGAGGGATTGTATATCGCCCATAATGTTAACCTTGACCTGGCTCTCAACATACAACTGATATGGGGAGCCGATCCGGTGAATCACACTTCAAACAGGAATTTTACCCTGGATTTTTCCGGATTTGAGCTTTTACAGAACAGCCAGGCGAGTTCTTTCGCCAAAGAAAAAATTCCCAGCAGGTACCACCTCGGTTTTTACTGGGATGAGAATGTTCCCAAACTTATAAGCCGTGTCAGGCTGGGAGTCCAGCAAAAACCGGAATGGGGTGAATATCCCGGATTGGGTGCAGAATGGCAATTCAGAAAGATCCTTAGTTTGAGGAGCGGGTTTCACTCCGAATATATCGCAGGGGGCCTGAGCCTTCAATATGGGTTTTTCTCCATACATTACACTCTGGCTCACCATTATCTGGCATTATCACCATATCAGGTTTCAATCCAGATTATCGCTCCTCTTTTTTAATAAAAAACCAAAATTTCCCCGATTACTGCGTTTTCCACCCTCCGTGTTTTCCTTCCTGGTTTACACGCTCAAGCATAAAAAAAAAAATAAAATTTCCTGGTAAAGCCGGAAATTTATTATCCGATAATTTGAATAGAAGGTTAAAAAATGAACATCACAGCAACAACAGGAATTAACGGTTACCATCATCAGGGCAACGCAGGCACCAGTAGTACAACAACGTCCGAAACTGAAAATTCCAACGCTTCCTCTGACAAGGTCTCCCTGTCTGAAATCGGTGTAAAGCTCTCTAAGAATGCCAAGGCCGCTGAGTTGATAGCCGCACAGATCCGGGTCCTGCCTGAGTTGAGAGAAAGCCTCTTGAATCAGGCCAGAAAAAAAATGGCGTTTGGCTATTACAATTCCGAGGACCTTGGAAATAAACTGAGTGAAAAACTGATTGAGGAATCTGCTTAGGCCGGTTTCTCGCCCCTTACTTCAGGCCTCCATTAATTATCCAGGCTCATCAAGGAGCATTAAACGGGAAGACTTCCTCTTCCCATCCATTTTTTCCCCTTTTTTTGTGTTCAGCGCCTGAGATCCGTCTGGAAGCCTTCCGAAGAATCTTAGCTCAAGCCCTCTGCTCTTCACTCCATTTGGGCCTTCTGAGTTCATGGAGACTTTTGTCCAGATATTCAAGCCGGGAATATTCCACCCCATGCCCATTCCTGGCCCTCTCCAAAGTTTGCTTGGCCTCCTCCACTAAGGGACGCACCCTGTTTATCCATCTGAATGCATTGTTAATGAACCACTGCTGGATAATAAACTCCGGCACACTGAAAATCAACGAGGCCACCTCAACCGGATCTCGCTCATCTTCCGAGTCCCACTGAAATATAAAAGAACAGACTTTATTTATGAAGTCTTCGTCATATGTTTCCTGATAAAATGAATTCTCAAATTCCAGCATTTCTACCCTCAACTTCAATTAAAATCGTTTTTTCCTTTTACTATTTCCTTCAATATTTTGATTTTTTTTTGCCATAAAGTCTAAAATGTACTGCTCGAATGTACAGTATGAGAGTGCCCGGGTCAAGAAAAAAACGCCCTAAATCGCCTTAGATTTTTTCTTTTCAGCGCTTCTTGAATTTTTTATACCTTGGTAAGGCCTTTCTGTGAAAAACAATGAAATGAAGTCCGGATTCAACAAAACTGATTACCTGCTTTGGTTGGCGATCACAGGTTATACCGGAGTTATTTATGCTACCCTTTCTGTTGTTTCCGCTCTGAGAAAAATCCTGACGGAAAAATATGGGTACGGTATCTTTGACCAGATTTACTGGATCTTCGGGGTTATCGGAGCGGGACTCTGCTGGCACATCTTCAGGCGATTCAGGGGAGCCGCATTGGCAAAAGCTCTTGCGGTCCTGCTGGCAATAGCATCTGTGTATCTGTACTACCTGCTGAACCTTAGATACGCGGTTGAAAGGATCCATTTTCTGGAATACGGATTTCTGGGCGCTCTGGTTTTAATAGCTGTTAATCGCCATTGTCCGGCTCTCCCGTCCTTTATTTCAGCGGCCTGCATCACCTATTGGCTCGGAATGGGTGATGAATACATTCAGTTCCTGCTGCCCGGCAGGGTGGGGGAAATCCGGGACAGTGTCTTAAACGCCATTTCCGGAGTGCTGGGCATGGCGCTGATAATCAACCTCGATGCCCGGCCGGCAGGCATGAGCAGACCGCTAAAGCCCGGTCAGCTGGTGTTTGTTTTTACCATCCTTGGTCTCACTACCTTGTTCACCGCCCTTTTTATCATCGCCGTCCACGGGTTCGGGTACAGGCATGAGAGCAAGGATCCGGGCATAGTGTTCTCATCCCTGTCCCTGGATGAGCTCTCCAGCATAAATGCCGGTAAAGCACTGCCTGAGAGAAAAATGAAACAATACCGGGATGAAGCCGTCCGCCACCTGCTTCAGAGAGAATATTACTGCATCAATGACTTCATGGCGGGAGACGGAAGCTTCTACCGCAGATGGGACAAGTGCTTTATGGAAAACCGGGTATTGGAGGCCTATTACTCGCTGTTCCTCAGGGAAAAAGCTCAAATGGACGCGGGGCAACTGATAAACGAATATGACCGGAAGCTGGCTGCCGAGGTCAGGGGCAATAAAGTGTTATGGACCCCGGAGCGCAGGCAGTCCCTGGAAGGCTCGGGCAAATCCGCAGGTATTTATAAATCCCGGGTAAAATCCACTGTGATAACAGGATTCCAGTTCAGAGACCTGGTTTTTTATACCCTGCTCATCCTCCTGGTGCTGGCCTGGACAGGAAAGAAACTATCCTCCACCAGCCCAGAAAGCTATAAAAAGTAATGCCAGAATTCCCGCCGGCAGCCATATCCAATCTGTCCCGATCCGCTTTTTCGCCGCTGTATCCCCGGCGCTGATCCGCAGGATCCGCGACGGCTCCCTTCCAAAGCCCAGGATATTCAAATGCCCATCATATACATCGACAAGGGAAAATGCGTTCTCTCTCTCCGTCTCCAGCACCGCCTTAAGGGTGAGATAATGGACTCCATTTTTAACTGCATAATTCCCCTCATGATTATGCCCGCACAGGTATCCGGACACACAACCATGGTCCTCAATAATTTTCACCACCTCCTCAGCGTTCCAAAGATTATACCTGCCCGGCGGATACACCGGGTAATGACAAAACAGGATCACCCTCTCGCCCGCCCCGTCCGCTTCCTTGAGCTTTGCTTCCAGCCAGGTCAGCTGCTCCCGGCCCAGACCGCCGTTCCATTTTCTGGCCTGCGCCTCTCCAGATCTCTCAATATGTTCGAATAGCTCCTGTGTTTCCCGGTCCGGACCACTGCTTCCCGGCTGAGCGTGGTAACTGAGGTCATTGCCGTCCAGGACCAGGAACCGCCAGTTGTCCCGTTTGAATTCGTAATAACCCCTTCTCAATCCCCGGTCTTTAAGGACCCTGGCCTTTTCCTCATCCTTAACCTCATAGTCGTGGTTTCCCAGCACGTGGTAAAGCGGCGCTTTCAATCCCCGGAGAATCGAAACGGTTGTATCGAAACTTGCCATGTCCCGGTCTATCAGATCGCCGAGCTGTACAGCGAATGCCAGTTCCCGGCGGTTATAATCCCGGACAATTTCCCGCAGCTTTCCCAGCGATGAGCGGTAATGCCTGGTCCCCTTAGGCTCACAGTCACAGTGTTGCGCATCTGTGAAAACACCAAAGGAAAAGACCGGGCGCTCCGCCACAGCTTTATCACCCAGGATCAGGAGAAAGGTGAGGGACAGGAATGAGAGGACAGAAAGTAACGGGGAGTGAGGAGCGGGGAGTTTACATAATTCTAAATTCTGAATTCTGAATCCTGGATTAATTAATAAATCATCGGAGGCCTGAGATCGAAATCCGGATTTTTTAATTTCTGACTCCTGAATCCCGACTTCCACTTCTGCGGTTCGAGATTCGTTATTGGATATTCTGCGGTTCAAACAGTTCCTCCAGCACGCTCCCGTCCATCCGGTCCGTTACGGGGACTCCCAGCATTCTGGCAATACTGGGCGCCAGGTCGGCAATGGAGGTGTAGCGCTCCACGACTCCCTGCACTCGTCCCGGAATAACTGCTATCAGAGGAATGTGCTGACAGTCAGTCCCGAAATATCCATGCATACCCAGGGAGACCTTGAAATTGGCATCCGGATCAAGATCGATTAAGAGCTCCCCCATGCGGCCCGGGAAAAAATTGTTGCGGGCAGCTTTCAGGAACAGGTCACCCCCTTCCAGACTATTGATATCAAAGACTTTCCTTATGCCCGGAACACCTTTCAGGTAAGCCTGACACCTCGCCTTAATGTCCTGAAACGGCAGGCCAAGGGAGTCGGCCAGCTCCCGGTTGAAATACACGCTGTTGCTCCGGATGCGCACCAGGCGGAAGTCCGCGTTCACGGCTTTGTCCCTTGTGATAGCATATTCCTTCCTCAGGCTGTCTATAAAGGCCCGGGTTATGGCCGATTTATCGATCCGGAGGGCTTCCGGATTTCCTTTGGACACCGCCAGTTCCACGGTTTTCCTGATGCCGTGATCAGAGGTGAGAAACACGGAGTATTGCCCCTTGCCCGCCTTCCGGTCCACATAATCCAGCAGGTTTTCAATCAATGAATCCACGCGGGCATAAACATCCATCAGTTCCCGGCTCTCCATGCCGTACCGGTGGCCCGTATAATCAGGTATCGATATCGACCAAGCCAGGATGTCGGGATGATGATCCCCGCCCACGTCCTCCTGCAGGATCAGTTCCTTGACAAAAGAAAGCATTCTCTCCATCTGGAACACGCTTTCCCCGAACAGGGAATGGGATATGGTATGGGGAAAGGGGCCGGACCAGGCCCTGCCGGCCACCCAGGGATTGTCCGCGGGCATTTCCGCTTTGCGGTACAGGGCTGTGTCCCGAAAAGGGCGCCAAACCCGCTTATATCGCCGGTCAACCGCGTTTGCCCGGTTCCAGGTATTCACCCACTCGGGCAAACCGGGCAGGTAATAGGCGGAGCTCACCATCCGGTAATCTTTATCCGGCCAATAGGCGGCATCGGCCTTTTTCCCTCCCAATAATATGGCCGAGCGATCCTTCACGGCCACAGAAAACACCTTGGCTTCCGGGTTCTTTTCCTTCAGGAAGTCCCCGATCATGTGCCCCCTGAAGAGGCGGGGGCTGCTCTGCTTCCTTCCGCCAGCATAAAACACACTGTCCCGGGCAATGCCCTGAATGCAGCTGATTGAATGCTCCGTGCCCGGCTCATACCATTTATTGCTCACAATCCCCGATGTTTTCGGCAAAAGACCGCTTAAGAGCACCGCGTGACCGGCCCCGGTTTCTGTGTTGATATATGGTATAAGGTGGTTTCTGAACCTGATGCCGTTTTTCAACAGGCGGTTTATCCCGTTTTTCCCAAAGGTATGGCCGAATTTTTGAAAAAAATCCTCCCTCATTTGGTCCACCACTATTACCAGAACAAGTTTTGGATCCTGTTTTTTAGCACAGGAGAGAAAAACCAGGGCACAGATTGCCGGAACCAGAAAAGCTTTCACCATAGGGTAAAAGGTAAAAAAAAGGGGCGCTGACGCCCCTTTTACAGCTCTGCAGTTTCCGGCCGCCTACAGGCTCTGTAAGTATTCACCAACCAGTTCCTGAATCTTCAATTCGTCAAAGAGATTGTATTTGTCACCTTCCCGGCCACCCTTTTTACCTTTGGTATTGGAATCATCATTCTCCATGGTGGAAAAATAATTATTGATTTCCTTCGCTTTCCGGTTCATTTTTAAGATAAAGTTCATCATGGCTGTCCCCTCTCTCTCTTATGTTATTTTAATCGGGATTTATAAGGCCGATCTATTTGATCCGGATCACACTCGTACCTCCTGAAACCATAAAAACCTGAAAAATAGCGCTTTTTCGTTTTTTTTACGGTTTAAGTGATGTCAGGTTTGAGGTAAGGTCTTTCAGTAATTAT